>JAISRC010000065.1 GCA_031273845.1 Desulfovibrio sp. | reverse complement strand
TGTGTTATGGTGGGCCATGTTCAAAATCTCCTTGATCTGCAATGGTTTTGATAGCTTTTTTGTAGCATAAATCATGGAGATTTTGAACATATTTTTTAGCCCTTAGCCGGACAGCAATGTAGTGATATAAAATAAAAGCCAAAATGCTCTAAGCGCCGAAGGGAGCGTTTCAAAATTGAGAATGCTCTAAAAGGCATGGATTGCCGCGCGGCTTCGCCGCTCGCAATGACAACTCTCTGTGCAACGACAACTCACCGGCATTCATGCCAACTTTCTGTCATTCCGAGGTCCGCTTGCGGTCCGTGGGAATCCATGCCTTTTGCCTTCAAAAGAAACTTTTCCCGTGTTTTCCCGCTCCAGTGCGATCATAGAGTATGTTCAACTTTGAAATGCTCTAATTTTTAATTCGGAATCGGAATGCGCGACAGGAGATCGCGCCGAAATGCGAAGCATTTCGAGTGGCAAGGCGGAACCCCTGAAAGAGTCAGGACAGTTTCAAAATCACGCCGGCTTTCCCCCGCGGCTTCACTCCCTGAAAGGTTTTGCGGTGCAGTGTGCACGGCCCCTTTTCCGCCAGTGCGCGCAGATGCTCTTTCGTGCCGTATCCCTTATGCCGCGCAAAACCGTAACCGGAATAAAACTCGTCCAGACGCATCATGATCCCGTCGCGTACGGTTTTGGCCAGTACGGAGGCCGCGGATACGGCCGGGTCCAGGGCATCGCCGCCCACAACGGCGCGCTGTCCGGGCAGTTCCGGCGCGACATCGGGAAAACCGCTCAGAGGCACCGGGAAATATTGCTCCCAGGCCAGACGCCGCGCTTCCTGCCCGCAGGCACAGATCTGCCATTGCCCGTACGGGATGATCCTGTTTCCGTCTATAACCAGAGGAGGCAACACGGCGGGACGCGGGGCGCCCGCCTTTTCCAGCCTGCCGGCCAGAGCAAGCACCGCTCTGGACATGGCTCTAAAGGTGGCGTTCAGAATGTTGACCTCGTCTATCTCGTCCTGCCAGGAAAAACCCACGCCGTGGGCCACGGTTTTACGCACGGCAAGAGAGGCCAGTTCACGGCGTTTCGCCGGCCTGAGCCGCTTGGAATCGTCAAGCCCCGGAAGCTCACCGGGGAAATCGAAACAGGGAGGGAACAACATGGCGGCCGCGACCACCGGGCCGGCCAGGCAACCGCGTCCGGCTTCATCTATACCTATATACGGCCCGGCATCCGACGGAAACGCGCCGCACACATCCGCGCAGAACCCGGCAGGGAGTCCGGGCAGATAATCCCCGGCGCGGCGCTCGTGTTCCGACGGCAACAGCGTACCGGAAGTCGCATCTTCATGCGTCCCCCCGCTCAGGTGCAGTTTCAAAGCGCCGCTCTTGCGCATAGGGCTGTGGGCACGGCGCAAGGGATAAGGTTACCAGTGCCTGCGCGGGCGTATGCGCGCCGCCTTGCCCTTCAGGCCGCGAAGGTAGAAGAGTCGGCTGCGGCGGACGCGCCCTTCCTGCACCACTTCCACGGTTTCGATAAAAGGAGAGTGCAGAGGGAACACGCGCTCGACGCCCACGCCCCCGGAAATTTTGCGCACAGTAAAGGTGCCGGCCGTCGCCCCCTTGCGCAGACGGATGACGTTGCCCTGGAAAACCTGCACACGTTCCTTCTCACCCTCGACAATGCGCATATGCACCTTCACCGTGTCGCCGGGCCTGAAGCGGGGCAGGTCCATGCGCAGATGCTCGGCTTCGATCTTTTTGATGATGTCCATATTATTTCTCTCTTCAGTCATTAAGTATGCGGTCAAAGATCACCGCCGCCGCGCAACGGACGGACAGATGATTGTATGCGCCGAAAGAACGCAGAGGAGGCGCAACGGCCGCGCACGCTTCCAGCGCCCGCGGCGCAAGCCCATGTCCCGTCCCGAAAAGCAGCAGCAACGGCATAGTTTCCAGTTTTCCGGCTAGTTCAGGAAAGGACATGACCGGCAAGCCGCAATGTTCGGCCCGCGCCGAAGTAGCGACGAGCAAAGGGACCGTTCCCGTGCGCCGCGCTACGTCCGCCGCCGCGTCCTCAATGCTTCGCCCTTCGCGTACCGAGGCCAGGGCACGCGCGCGGTCCGGGTTGGAGCGCGCTCCCGGACCCGAGATCCAGTAACGCAGAATTTCCCGTAACAGTTCCCTCTGGTCCTCTAGGGGGGTAAGCGCGTAAAATCCGCCCAGACCGTAAGTACATGAGGTGCGCGCAATATCATGAATATCAAGGTTTGTCAAAGATGCCGCGCCGGAATTTTCCTCCTTGTCCAGAACCGGGTAGTGTACAAGGGCGCAGTAAAGGTTGCGCCCCGCCGAGGGACGCGCGACGGCCCGCAAAAAGGCGCGGTCTTCCGGGGCAAGCGGGGCGGCCGCCGCCAGTTCCGGCCGGACCTGCCGGGTGGCGAGCAGGGAGGCCTGCCGGCGCCAGAGGGCGATGCCTGCGTGGTCGCCGGAGAGCAGTATCTCCGGAACGGCCAGCCCTTCAAACACTTCCGGCCTGGCATACTGCGGGTATTCCAGCAATCCCCCCGCCTTGCCCGACGCAAAGCTCTCTTCTTTCACGGAATGCTCGTGCCCCATGAAACCCGGCAGCAGACGGGACACGGCCTCGATCAGACAAAGCGCCGCGGCCTCCCCGCCGTTGAGCACGAAATCTCCCACACTGACTGCTTCCGTCGGAAAGAGTTCCTCAATGCGCGCGTCGATGCCTTCATAGCGCCCACAGACCAGCGTCAGGGGTTCTCTCGTCCGGGTTGCGTTTTCCGCAAGCGCCGCCGCCTTCGCCTGTCCGAAAGGGCTGCCCCCGGCCTTGAGCAGGAGCAGGGGACCCGGCACGGCCCCGCCGCGCGGGGAAAAGCCCAGACCGCGCAGGGTCTCGCCCAGCGGACCGGGGAGCATGATCATGCCCGGTCCGCCGCCGTAAGGGCGTCCGTCCACGGTGCGGCGCATGTCCCGGGCCGCGTCGCGCGGGTTATGAAAAGAAAAGGAAAGCAATCCGGAACCGCGCGCCTTGGCGATCAGCCCGCAGTCCAGGGGGCCGGAGAAAAATTCGGGGAACAGGGTGACGATGTTGAAGTGCATGCCTGATCCGCGTTATTCGATTTCCACTTCAAAATAACATGTTGGCCTCCCCCCATATATCGGTATAGCTAAACTCAATAAGCAAGCATTATCCCAAGTGGGAGTGCAAAACGAGGCAAAGCCTCAAACCGTGGCGAAGGAGGCCAGCATCGGCACGATAGCAAAGAAGCGCGAACAAGGGAAGGCACAGCATGTTGATTTTGATGGCAAGGCTTGCTGGGTGGGTTGTTGACGTGCATAAATCCAGCTACGCTGTGGCAATCATGGATGAAGATGGGAAACGGCTGGAGTTTCCCACTCCGGCAGAGCCGAAAAAACTTTGAGAGTGTTGACTAATATATAGATTGTGATATTATATTCCATCAGACAGATGAAAAGGAGATAGGATTATGCCAATATGTAAGAAATGCGGTTCGGAACAGGCGATCAAAAATGGTG
>JAISRC010000064.1 GCA_031273845.1 Desulfovibrio sp. | reverse complement strand
AGAAAAGCATGAAATTATCTATAAAATCAAATAGTTGACTGTAGTAAAAATTTGACCAGACATACGGGTTTGCGATCCTGCTATTTCAAGTGGTTAACCTTCTTAACCGGACAGCAATGACATCATACCGTTTCCTCTGGCTGTCGCCGTAATCCGCGCAAATAACCCATTGTAATACAAAACATAAATAATTCGGTATATTGCATCAGGGAGAGGAAACGGTATCAGACTCGCTCCACGAGTTTTTCCAGGTAAGGCGAACTTTCGGGATCGACCTTTGTTTTTCCCGCCGATTCAGGCAGCAGTTTTTCTTGCGCCTTGCGCACACGCGCGGTGAGCACTTTGAGGCGGCGCATCTTGCCGTACATGCGTTTTTCTTCAGGCGCTCCGGCCAGAAGATCCCCCGTGTTCACGCTCTGTCCCTTGGGGACGGGGTCTTCCAGATAGTTGCCGTTGTGCAGGACGATGTAGGCCGCGCGCATTTCCGGCGGGATATGCGAAAGGTCCTCCAAATGCAGAGGGGAACCTGCGCCCGGCAGATCGTCAAAGGCTCCCGCTGCCGCAGCTTCCGCGATTTTTCGTTCCGCCACAAAGGCTATTGCGCTGAGCGCGCTGTCAGGGTTCAGGGTCACTGCAGTTCCCTCCGAGCTTTTTCCAGGGTTTCGGGAGGCGCATCGTCCAAGGCGAGCAGTCTGCGCAGGAGTTCCTCGGCCCCGGCTTTGTCATTCAAGTGATATTTTCGAATCACGGCAAGATTGTACAGGGTGTCGGGATCTTCTTTGCTCTTGAGCAGTTCTTCAAAAATATCCGCAGCCTCCCGAATTTTATTCTGCCTGTAAAGGGAAATGCCGAGCAGGAAACGGGGACGCAGGTCAGACGGACGGCTCAAAAGGGCGCGGTTCAGAAAAATTTCCGCCCGCGTCCAGTCGCCGGCCTGTATGAATATTTCAGCTATTTTATTAAGATTATCGGCATCGTTGGGATTGTCCCGCAAAGTGCGCATCAAGGCCGCCATTTCGTCGGCCTGCTCCCTCAAATCCGGCATGGAGCCGGAAGCGGCGCCGGTCATGCCGGCTGTGCCGTTTTTAGTCATGTCTCCGGCGGATGCAGCGGAGGGCGGGTTCGCGGAAAGTTCCGGGGGACCGCCGCCTGCGTTCTGCCGCTGGGAAAATTGACCGCGCGGGGGAGAAGCGGTCATGCCCGCCGGCTTCTTTTCGTCGGGCACGGTTGCCGGAGGAGGCATGGAAAGTGCCGCGGAACTGCCGCCTCTTCCCGGCCGCCGGGCGGGAAGCAGATCGTGCAGGGAAACGGCGAGCATGGCCGCCAGCCCCAAGAACACAGGCAGGAGCAGGAGCAGGAACAAAAACTTCCCGGCGCCGGGTGCGTTCCGCATCATTTCCCGTTCTCCGCGGACGCTGCCAGACGCGCCGCGCGTTCGGACAAGAGCACCTGCCTGCGCGCAAGGATGCCCAAGTAAAGCCCCAGCACGCACCAGACCGCCATCCCGGCGTACATAATCCATTCGTAACTGTTCACAGTTGCACCTCGCGTTTATCACGGCACCGGTCTTCGCGCAGCAAGCGTGCGGCCTGCAATGCGTCAAGACGCCGCCCGTCGAGATCGATTTTCATGCGCAATGCCGTCAGACACAGCCAGAGCGGGGCAAAAGCAACCAGACAGGCCGCAAGTGTCATTTTCATTTCCGGCTCCAGACTGATTGACGGCGGATGAATATAACTCCATAGCCGAGCCGAAAAAAATACAAGGGGCACATCCAGAAAGGCCGCTATGCCGAGCACGGCGCTGATCCGCGCCCGGCGTGCAGGCGGCATGTCGGGCCTGCGGAGAATAAGATAGCCCGCGTAGACAAAACACATGATCAGGGCTGTGGTCAGGCGGGCGTCCCAAGTCCACCAGACTCCCCAGGATGCCCTGGCCCAGATGGAGCCGGAAATCACGGCCAGAAACGCAAAGACCAGACTGACTTCGGCGCAGGCGGCGCCCGCGGCGTCCCAATGCTCCCGGCCGGTACACAGGTATGCCGCGCCGGCGACGAAGGTCAGGAAAAAGCCGGTCAGTGCCCACCAAGCCAGAGGCAGGTGCAGGTAAAAAATTTTCTGCGGCAGACCCAAAGTGCTTTCCTTAGGCGCATATTCGAAGACAAGACCCCAGCACAGGGCAAGGGCAAGGCCGGCGAACAGGGCCGCCGGCGGGATAAGGCGAAAAAGTCCGTTCCGAGTATTCTGCTTCGGTGTTGTCCCGTTCCGCATCTCATCCTTCCGCATTATAGGCAAAAGGAAACAGCGGCAGCGCGGCGGCGATAAATACAGCGTCAAAGGCCAGGCAGATTCCCATCCAGTCCCCGATGCCTTCGTCCGCGCCGCCGAAGGCCAGGGACCCCACGCGGATGCCGCCGAGGAAAAGCGGGGTGAGCAGGGGAAAAACAAGTATGCCCAGCAGGGATTCTTTGCCGGACTGTCCCTGGACGAGCGCGCCCATCAGGGATCCCGCCCCGGCTATGCCTATGTCGCAGACAAGGACGACAGACGGACCGGCTTTCCACACGGGACCGAATTCCTGCCCGAGAAAGACTATCAATGCGGGGACGAACAGTGCCTGGGCGATCATAAGCAGGACGATGCCGGCCAGAGCCTTGCCCAGCCAGACGCTCTGCACGGGCATCGGCGCCAGAAGCAAGCCTTGCTTTTGCCCGTTGTTTTCTTCATAGGCGTGCAGCATGCTGAAAATAATCACCTGACAGAAGGCCGAGGCCATCCAGAAGATCGCGGCCGCGCTCTGCGCGCTCATGCGTTGCCCCGGCGCAAGGGACAGGCTGAAGATGAAAATGAGCAGCAACCCCAAGGCCGCAGCCTGCGCGAGATCGCCCGAACGTCCTATGGTCAGGCGCAAATCCTTGCGGGCTATGATCAGGGCCGTTCTCAGCATCTTCGTTCTCCGCCAGCCGGTGCGGCAGCCGCTGTCCCGGCTGCCGGCGGACCGTTTTCCCTGCCGGGGAAGGCATCAATCCCATCATATACGCATAAGCGTCTGTTTTCAAGCAGGGCGACCCGGCAGTTCGATAACGGAGCTTCCCGCGGGTGGTGCGTTATCATCACTATGCCCGCGCCCCGTTCGGCTGCTGCCGCCGTTTCGTTCCACAGCACGGCCAGGGAAGGCTCGTCCAGTCCGCTTGCCGGCTCGTCCAGGAGCAGGAGGTCCGGACGCAACATGAACACGCGGGCAAGATTGAGCCGTTGGAGCATGCCTGTGGAAAAGGTTCCGGCTTTTTCATCCGCAAAAGCGGCAAGGCGCATGCGTTCCAGCATGTCCTGCATATCTTTGTCCGAAAAGCGGCATCCGTGCAGATCTGCCCAGAAACGCAGGTTTTCCGAGGCGGAGAGTTCGGAATAGACGCAGCTTTGGGGGCCGATCATGCCTATGTTGAGTTCCTTGTCGCACAACACTTTGCCGGATGCAGGACGCATGAGTCCGGCTATGATTTTGAGCAGGGTGGACTTGCCGGCCCCGTTCGGCCCGCACAGCAGGAGTATTTCGCCGCCGGACAGATCCAGGGAAATATCGCTGAAAATAAGGCGCGGGCCGTAAAAGCGGGCTATATCGCGCAAGCGCAGCAGCATGGTTCAGCCCGAAGCCGTGTTTTCCCGCGTTTCATCAAAATCTTCATCAGCATCCTCGGAGTGTCTTTGCCCGCTTTCGGGAAAGGTGCGCGCCCGCTTCATCCGAAGACCGACAAAAGGAAAGGCACACATCAGGGCTCCCCCGAACCAGATCCAGTTGACCAGGGGGTTGACGTTGAAGACCATGGACGCCTTCAGTGTCCGCTCGTCAATGCCGGACAGCACGGCATACAGTTCGTCGCCGGGGCCGAAAAGAACGGCGGCTTCCGCGAAACTCTGTTCGCCGAATTTTGCATAGAGTCTGCGTTGCGGGGCAAGGGTACCGAGTTTGCCGCCATTTTCCGAGGAAATGAGCAATTCCGCCTCCACAAAACGGTATCCCGGCCTGCCGTCCGCTCCGATGCGCGATTCGCCTTCATACAGTTCCGCAACGGTGACAAGGTATTTGCCGGCTCTACCCGTTTCTTTCCTGCCGAGTTCCAAGGTGTATTTTTGCTGGTACGGTCCGGAAAAGGCCACGCCCAAAGTCAGCATGAGCAAGCCGATGTGCGTCCCGTGCGCCGCGAGCGCGGACATGAAAGCCGTGCGCGGTCCGGTGAGAACATGCAGGACGATGCCGACGATGCCGGCTGTGGAGCAGGCCGCCGCCGCCAGAGCGACAGGTTGCCGCATGCCGACGGCGAAGCGTAGCGACAGGCAGAGGGCCACGGCAACGGCGAGAGCGGCATAGAATAGTTGAGGCCGGGAAAAGCCGCTTGAGCCGGGGCGGGTTTTCCATTTGCGTCCGGGGCAGAAAAGCAGCAGCAGGGCGGGCAGGGCGAGCAGGGGCAGGCAGGCGCGGTTGTAAAAGGATGCCTCCAGGCCCATGGGTTTCTGCGGCAGATGTGCGCTGATAACGGCGGGCAGGTCCGGGGAAAGTTTGACCAGCGCGTTGATGATGACCGGCCACAGGGTCGCAGTGAGAATGACGGCCGATACGGCCAGAAGCAGCCAGGCGACGAAGAGGAGCAGCCCTTCCTTGCTGCCCGGATCTTCCAGAGGCCGCGCATCCTTGTTGTCGGTACACAGGGCCGCAGCCGCAGCCAGGTACAGGAAGGCCGCCGTAAAAACCAGCAGAGGCAGGCCCACCCCGTTATCCGAGAAGGCATGCAGGGATTGCACAACCCCGCTGCGCACCAGATAGGTGGCGAAAAAGGCGGACACGGTGGTCAGGCACATGAGAAAGACATTGGTACGCCGCAATTTGCCCCGCCTGCGCCCGACGACCGATGTATGCAGGTAGGCCGAGGAAATGAGCCAAGGCAACAGGGAGGCGTTTTCCACCGGGTCCCAGGCCCAGTAGCCCCCCCATCCCAGTTCCATATACGCCCACCATGCGCCGAGCACTATGCCCGCCGTCAGCAGGGACCATGCAACAAGGATGAAAGGACGCGCCGTTTCGCCCCAATATCCGTTACCGGCCTTGGAAACTCCCGTTTCGCCCGACCCGAAAATTTGTGCAAGGGCCAGACAACCGGGCGCCACAAAGCCGCCGTAACCCAGAAAGAGCAAAGGCGGGTGTAGAACCATGCCCGGATTCTGCAGCAGGGGGTTCAGCCCGCGCCCGTCCTCGGGCACAAAGTCTAGGAGGGTAAAGGGATTGTTCCATTCCGTCAGCAGAAGCAGGAAAAAGGCCATGATGCCGGAGAAGAAAAGACAAAATCCGTCCTGTGTCCGCGGGCCGAGCTTTTTGTATGCGGGAAGCCGCATGAACAGCGCGCCGCTGAGGGCGACCGCCCAGGCCCAGAAAAGCAGGGAACCGGGCTGCCCGGCCCATAAGGCTGTGATGCGGTAGGCTACGGGCAGGGTGGAATCGGAGTACTGGGCCACATATTCCACGATGAAATCCTGTACCGCAAAGGCGCGGAACAGGATCAGCGAATCAAGGGTCAGCAGGCAGGCGATTGCCGGGACGCAGAGCGAAGTCCGGTCAAAGAAGATCCTCGGGAAGAAGAACCCGTCGATGCCGGCTTGCGGCTCCTCATGCTCCCCGCTCGTGAGGACGGTATGGAAAAAAAGCCGGACAAGGCTGAAAAAGGCGGCGGCCAGAGCGAGGTAAAAACCGCAGTGCAGTATGGCGGAGGCAAAAGTGTAGATGTTCATGCCGCAGGCATCAGATACGGTTTTCTTTCTGGTACCTGGAAGGACATTTGGTCATCAGGGTCACGGCCTTGAAGGCGTTTTCGCCCCGGATGCCGCCTTCCACGATAACTTCCGCGCCGGCCTTGAAGGTGTCCGGAACCGGCCCCTCGTATTCGACCCACAAGGTTTTCTCCGCGTTGTCCTTGTCTTCAAGCTGAAACCTGACGCCGTTTCTGTCGTCCAGGCGGGTCAACCCGTCTTCCCGGACCGTTCCGAAAAGCCGCGCCGAGTGCAGTTCGCCCGCAGGCATGGACAGGGCTTCGGAAACATTGAGAAAATAGACGGAACTTTCGGAAATGCCGGAAAACACAAGGTAGCCCGCCCCGGCGAGAAAGAACAACAGGGCGGTCGCGTAAAGTCCTTTTCCGGATTTTTTTGCCATATAAAGATCCTGTAATTGTCGGTAGCACATGATACGACCGATCGACAGACGGGTCAAGTTATCGTCAGGCCGGCCCAGGGTCATTCGGTTCTTCCAAATCGGACGAGTAGCAACGCCTGCCGCTTGTTTTCCGCAAAAATCTCTACTCCCTCAGCCATGTTCTCATACCCCAGACAATGGAGCAGAGTGATCGCCAAAGTTCTGAATGCCGCTAGGAGTCTGTCGGACAATCAACAATCTTTCCGAGCAATAAGGCATAAAGTTTGGAGAACAGACAAGGAATTGACGTAAATAGACGCCGAAGGATGCCTGCAAGAGCCACTTGGT
>JAISRC010000063.1 GCA_031273845.1 Desulfovibrio sp. | reverse complement strand
CAGCCGCGATATTTTTGAGGGTATCGCTCGCAAGGCCCGTGCCGGCTCCTTAAGGCAGCACCAAAACCGACACTACTTGGCTGCTACAAAAAGTGCGAAAAATTCTGGACAGTACCTCCATCTTCGAGCCGTTAGAGCATTTTCGACTTTGAAATGCTCTAACGGCGAAAGCAAGTTTCACCTGCGCCTGCGGGGCGGTCGGCGGCCCTAACTCAGTTGAGTATGTAGCGCATGGGATTGACGGGTACGCCGCGCACATGCACCTCGTAGTGCAGATGCGGCCCGGTGCTGCGCCCCGTATTGCCGACAAAGCCTATGACATCGCCGCGCTGCACGTAATCTCCCGTCTTGACCGAAGACCTGCTCAAATGCCCGTAGCGGGTGGCTATGCCGTTGCCGTGATCAATGACGATGCACAGGCCGTATGCCCCGTCCATGGCGGAAAAGGTGATCGTTCCCCGTGCCGGGGCGCGTATGGGGGTTCCGATGCGGTTGGAAATATCCAGTCCCTGATGCATGCGTCCGGCCCCGGACAGGGGCGAGCGCCGCCAGCCGAAGCCCGAGGTCAGGGTGCCTCTGACCGGCCAGATGGACGGGGTGGACAGCAGGGAATCCTTGTTCACGCGCAGCATGGTGATCAGGGTCTGCTGGTCTGTTTCCTCCAGGCGTACGGCATCGACAAGTTCGTCCACCAGACTGTGCGTGCGCCGGAGAAAGAGTTCACGATGCCGGGCAAACAGCATGGGGTTGTTCAGGTCCCCGGCCGAGCCGGCAACGGTATCCCCGCGCTCCTCGTCTTCCTCGGCGGTATCTTTGTCCACGTTTAAAAAGACGCGCAGTTTGGCGTCGAATTGCTGCACCCGGCGCACATCCTGCTCCAGGCTCTGCAGTTTGGCGGTAAAACTGAGTATCTGGGCCGCCTGTTCCCGCAGAAGCCTGTTCGCCTCGTCCAGCCGGTACTGAAGAACCGTCGATTCGGTGTAATAACTGAAAAAATAGACGGCCGCCCCGGCGGAGCCGCACAAAAGCAGGAAGAAAAAAAGACCGAGCCAACCCCGCAGGCGGAGTTTGCGAAAGCCGCCCTCACGATCTTTGAAGATGACTATGTGATAATTTTTAAACAATAAACGTCCCGAGGCATGCGGCAGTCTCAGTCGCGCGCCTTGTCCTTTCTCTTTCTGTCCAGAATGCCGTGGGTCAGCCCGGCCGCCAGCCCGGCTACGGCGCCGATCCCGACAGCCATGAACATATTGTCGCTGAACCCGAAAACAGCGCTCAGGGCGCCGACGGCTCCGCCCGTGAGTATGCCTCTGCTTATCCTGTCGCTGATGTTCATCGTGTTGCGCTTTATGCCTGCATGTGTTCAGGGTATTTCAGAGCATTGCAAAATTGAGCATGCTCTAAAAATGAAAATGCTTTAAACGCCGGAGGAGGCGTTTCAAAATCACATTGCTTTGGAACGTTTCCTCAAAGGCTGAAAGCTGCCAGGCGTTCCATGGCTTCTTCGGTATCGGCGGCGTTGCCGAAGCCGGTCAGGCGGAAGCATCCTTTGCCGCTCGGGCCGAAGCCGGCTCCGGGCGTGCCCACAATGCCCGCCTCGCGCAGGAGTCTGTCGAAGAAATCCCAGGAATCCGCGTCCTCGGGCAGGCGTAGCCAGACATAGGGGGCGTTCACTCCGCCGCTCACGGTCAGGCCCTTGCGCACGAAGCCTTCTCGGATCAGCCCGGCGTTGCGCATGTACGCGGCGACCAGAGCCGCGCATTCCCCTTTGCCTTCCGGGCTGTGCGCGGCCTCGGCCGCGCGTTGCACTATATACGGACAGCCGTTGTACTTGGTGGTCTGCCGGCGCATCCAGAGACCGTGCAGGGCCGTTTTTTGCATTGCTCCGCGCGCGTTCCGGCAGAGCAGCGTGCGCGGCACGACGGCATAGCCGCAACGCAGGCCGGTAAATCCCGCCATCTTGGAATAGCTGCGGAATTCCACGGCGACTTCCCGTGCTCCTTCAATTTCATAGATACTGTGCGGGACATCGGCGTCGGCGATAAAGGCTTCGTACGCGGCGTCGAAAAAGATCACGCTTTCCTGTTCGCGCGCGTAGTCCACCCATTTTTTGAGTTCGTTCCGCCTCAGCACCCCGCCCGTGGGGTTGTTGGGGTAGCAGAGGTAAATGATGTCCGGCCGTTCCCGCGGCAGTTCGGGTATAAAATCCTTGTCCGCAGTGCAGGGCATATAGATGATTCCTGCAAAGCGCCCGTCCGCGTCCGGCGCTCCGCCCCGGCCGGCCATGACGTTGGAGTCCGCGTAGACGGGGTAGACGGGATCGGTGATGGCGACCCTGCTGTCGGAGCTGAAGAGTTCCTGCAAATTGCCTATGTCGCATTTGGCCCCGTCGCTGACGAAGATTTCGTCCGCTTCAATGCCGTGTCCTTTGAAGGCATCGGCGACAACGGCTTCGCGCAGGAAGGCGTAGCCCTGTTCCGGGCCGTAGCCGCGGAATCCGGCGGCATCGGCCTGTTCGTCCACGGCTTTGTGCAGGGCACGGATCACGCTCGGGGGCAGGGGGGAGGTCACATCGCCTATGCCCAGGCGGATGAGTTTGCGGGCCGGGTTGCTTGCGGCATGGGCGCTCACGCGGCGGGCTATTTCCGAAAACAGGTAGCTTCCGGGAAGGTTCAGATAATCGGCGTTGATGACGCTCATGAGTTCTCGTCCGGTCGGTGTGGAAAATGGTTCAGAGCATTTTAAAAATGAAAATGCTCAAGCGGCGTGAACGCAAAGCGCCGCCGCCCCGCAGGCGTAGGCGAAACTTGCTTTCACCGTTAAACGCCGGAGGAGGCGTCCCAAAAATCAAATTGCCTTAGTAGGTGACATCTTTACCATAACCACAGCCTGCGTCAATGCCGAAAAAGCGCCTCGCGTTGTCGCCGCATACGGTCCACAAGTCGCCGGGAGCCATGCCCCGTGCTTCGGCCAGAGCCCCCAGGACATAGGCCGTGTTGGCCGGCTCGTTGCGCGTGCCGCGCAGGGGGGACGGCGCAAGGTAGGGGCAGTCTGTCTCGGTCATCAGGCGATCAAGGGGAATTTCCGCCGCGGCTGCGCGTAGTTCCCTGTTGGCCGGGTAAGTCAGGGGGCCGGGCAACGAAATGTGCCGGCCTCCGGCCAGGATGCGCCGCGCCGTGTCGGCATCCCCTCCGAAACAGTGCCAAAGCGTGGGATATCCGGCAAAGCCGGCGGCTTCCAGGAGCGCCAGGGTGTCCTCCTCGGCATCCCGGCAATGGATAACGACCGGCAGGTCCAGTTCGCGGGCCAGACGCAACTGCCGGGCGAAAACCTCCTGCTGGACGCGGGGGAGGCAACTTTGCCGGTAATAGTCCAGCCCTATCTCGCCTATGGCCCGGATGCGCGGGTCACTTTTCACCGCCGCCCGAATGCCGCTTTCCGCGGCATCTCCGTAAGTGTCGGCTTCGTTGGGATGTACGCCCAGGGTAAAATAGATCTGCGGATACGGGGTAAAGAGCGCCCGCCCTTCCTCCCAGGCTTCGGGGCTCAGAAAGACCTGGATGATCTGCGCCACGCCGGCTGCGGAAGCCCTAGCGACGACTTCCCCGAAATCATCGCGGAAGCGGCGGTCGTCCAGGTGAGCGTGAGCGTCCACCCCGGTATGAGGCAATTCAGGGGGCGGATAAAACGCCTGGGCTTTCTTTTTGCTCATTCCAGGCTCTGCCTGTATTTGAAGGATTGCCGCAGGGTGTCGCGGTCCACGAATCTGACCTCCTGGGAAAGATTGATGCCCTGTGCCAGACGGGAAATGCGCAGGTCCGGGCGGCGACGGCGCAAGCGGGCGCTCAACAGCGATTCCGCCTGTTCCGCCTCCACCGTCGCCCCGAGAGCCAGCACCACTTCCCCGACATCTCCGCCCGTGATGCGTTCGTCCAAGCGTTCAAGATCGGCGCCGTCGTCGCGGCCCCCGGCCGTCGCGGCGGGCAGGCCGCCGAGTATGAAGTACAGCCCGGAATAAAAGCCGCCTTCCTCAATACTCAGCATACTGTCCCAGTCGGCCGTCACGCAGAGCATGTCGCGGCTGCGCGCGGGGTCGGAACACAGTGAGCAGGGGTTGACGTCCGTCAGCGCGCCGCAGTGCGCGCACAGGTGCAGTTTGTCGCGCAGGTCGTAAATGGCGGCGCCCAGACGGCGGGTTTCGCCCTCCGGCCAGCGGAGAAAGGTCATGGCCGCGCGCAGGGCGGACTTAGGCCCGAAACCGGGCAGGCGTGAAAGCTGGTCCACCACGGCAGACAAGGCTTCGGGCAGTTTCCGCATCATCTGTCCGTCAGCGCCGCCCGTGCTCCACGTAATAAGCGTCGCCGAAATGCGCCTGCACCTCTTTAATCAGAGGATGCTCCATGACGGCCTTTTTATCCCCCTTGTCCTTTTTTTTCGCCGTTCCCGCGGACTTTGCCGCCCGCGCGCCGCGCCGCTTTTCACTCCCAGCGGGCGGGGGCACGAGGAGAAGCGGATTCGCCGCCGGCATTACTGCCGGAGTTGCCGCCGGAGCCTGCGGAGAAGGATGCTCCGGCGATGAAGGGGGGGGAGCCGGCGGTGAAAAAGGCACGGCCGGAACGGAAAAGTCCTGCGCCGAAGCAGGCGCAGCCGGGGTATCCGCAACCGGGGCAAGCGTAGCCGGGGCGTCCCGGCCGGCAAGCTCCTGAACGAGGGGCGGGACGGGAGTTTCGGGGGAGAGCGGCACAACACGCGCAGGATCAGCCGACGGGCTTGGCGCAGGGGGGGGGACAGGCACAGGATCAGGCGATGGGCCGGACACCGGAGCAAGCAACGATGGTCTTGCGGCAAAGGACGCGGCGAGCCCTGCGCCTGACCCGCCCATCGGATCAGTCAACGGAGCAGGCAAAGGCGGGCTTGCAGCGAGGGCTGCCGGATCAGCCGACGGAGCAGGCAACGACGAGCTTGGCGGGGTGGGGGCGGCAGGCACAGGATCAGACGATGGGCCGGACATCGGAACAGACGGCGGCGGGCTTGCGGCAAGAGGCGCGGATGCCGGCTGCGGCGCGGGCCGGGGGAGCGCGGCCGGGGCGGCGGCGCCGGCGATGCCTTTGCGTCCCGGAGCGGACAAGTTTTCGAGGGACAGGAGGCGCGGCAACATAGCCAGATTGAACAGCAACAGTTCCAGGGCGGGGGCCGGCTCCATGCCGGAAAGTATCCTGCGTTGGCCCTCCAGAGTCATCTGCCAGCATGCGTGTATGTGCGGCAGGGAAAAATTGCCGCAGGCCGCGAGATATGCGCAGGCCTCGTCTTCGGGCAGGTCCACGGCCGGCAGGGCGGCCTCTCCGGCCTGACGGAGTATAAAGAGATTGCGCCACAAAGCGGTCAACTCACGCAGGAAAAAGCCCACATCCAGTCCCTGATCCAGCATTTCCCGAAGCAGGGCGCTGAGTTTGAGGCAGTCGCCGTCCCTGAACGCGTCGAGCATGGCGCCGAAGGATTCCTGCCCGGCCAGACCGAGCACCCGCCGCGCCGCGGCTTCCGTCAGCCGGCCCTCGCCCAGAGCCAGGACCTGACCGAGCAGGGACATGGCGTCGCGCACGCTCCCGGCTCCGCGCCGGGCAAGCAGGCGCGCCGCGCCTTCTTCGTAGTCCACGCCCTCGCGTTGCAGTATGCCGCGAATGTGGTCCGTCAGGCCGTTTTCCGGCAGACGCTTGAAAACATAGTGCTGACAGCGGCTGATAATGGTGGCGGGGAACTTGTGAGCCTCGGTTGTGGCCAGGATGAAGGTCACGCGCGGAGGCGGCTCTTCCAGGGTTTTCAGCAGGGCGTTGAAGGCCTCGCGCGAGAGCATGTGCGCTTCGTCTATGATGAAAATCCTGTAGCGGCCTTCCATGGGCGCATAGCCGACCACCTCGCGCAGTTTGCGCATGTCGTCTATGCCCCGGTTGGATGCTCCGTCTATTTCCACGACATCGGCGGAGGATCCGGCGGTCACGGCGCGGCATTGCCCGCATGTGTTGCAGGGTTCGGCGGCGGGTGCGTTGCGGCAGTTCAGGGCTTTGGCGAAGATGCGGGCCAGCGTGGTTTTGCCTACCCCTCGCGTGCCGCTGAACAGGTACGCGGGAGCGACCCTGTCTTCAAGGGCGGCTCTGGAGAGAATGGTGGTGACGGTTTCCTGGCCGGCCACTTCGGAGAACAACTGAGGGCGGTATCTGGCCGTCAGCGCTGTGTGGATCATGAAAATGCCCTGGTTGCCGGGGGTTGTCGGCAAAATCCCGTTTTTTGTCAGGCGGATGTGCTGATGTTTCAATCCACAACCGGCGCCGGCCGCCGATTGACTCCGGCGGCGGGTATCCGCCGCCCGCCCCGCAGGCGAAACTTGCTTTCGCCGTTACGCGCCGGAGGAGGCGTCTCAAAATTAAATTGCCTCAGGAACCGGCCGGTTTGCCCCCTCCCTGAAGGAAGGGGTTACCTGAAATGTGCTCCCGACCTTGCCGGGAGTCAACCGGCAATCTCCCTGAAGGGAAAGGAAATTTTGATGAACAATAATGGTTTCCACAGCGCTTGGCAAGGGAGCGGCGGCGCTTCGTGCTTACGCCGCCGGAGTATTTTCAATGCGGGTATCAGTATTGCCGAGGCATATTTTTTTCTGGGAAAAGAGTAGGTTAGAGCAGATTGACATTGAAAATGTATATCTGCTCTGCAAGGATTTGCCGGCAAATCCTTGCCGCGGGATTGGAGCAGGCGGGCTGTGCCCGCCGTAAGTGACAATCTCAAGCGTAAAATGCTTTAAAGCAATTTGATTTTGAGACGCCTCCTCCGCGCTTAACGGCGAAAGCAAGTTTCGCCTACGCCTGCGGGACGGACGGCGGCGCTTCACGCTTACGCCGCCTGAGCATTTTCAACTTTGAAATGCTCTAAGGGACAAGCTCCACTTTGAGTTCCCTGCGCACGCCGCGCCCGAAATCATCCAGCACGCGCACCGCGCCGTTCCCTCCGGGCGGCACCCAGGACAACAAGTCTCCCGGCGCGCTGCGTCCTATAAATTCGCTGCCGTAAAACCAGTATAAGGTGCTCACTCCGGCATCCGCCCGCGCCTGCAACTGTATGCCGCCGCTCTCCGGCCGCGAGACGCTGCGCAGATATACCAGGCCGTCTTTGGGACTGATGATGAGAGGTGATCCTCCTTCCGCCGCTTCCTCCCCCATGCACTCGGGGCCGTAAGCAGGCGGCCGTTTTTTGCCGACCCCGGCTTCGCTGAACATGCGCTGCAGATCGGAAGGCCAGAAGGCCCACACCTCGCGCCGCGTCCGCCCCGCCCTTTCCGCGCAGGCCCGCAGGCCGCTCTGAGTATCCACCAGAATTTCACGGTATATCCCGGAATCGGCAATGGGCGACACGCCGGGAATAAACCAGCCGCTCACGGTTTCCGGGCACAGACCCGTTCCGATGTCGCCGGTATCGGCGCACATGCGCACCTTGGCCAGATTCAGGCTTCCCATGTGGGCCGAAGGCAGGTCGCTCAAATTTTCCACGGCATTTATCGCCCCGGCGGCGTCGAGAAAAAGCTCCGCCGCCGAATATGCGCCGACAAAGGCCGGATTGGGGCTACCGTCGAAATTGCCTACCCAGATTACAAGGACATAGGGGCCGAAGACTCCGGCCGCCCAAGCGTCGCGGCGGCCGTGGGACGTGCCCGTTTTCCAATACAGGGGCAGTTTGGGCGCATTGCGCCCGATGTAATGCACCCGCTGCGCCGAAGGATTGTCGCGCAACATATCCAGTGTCAGCGCCGCCGCCTCCGGCGAGAGCAACGCGGTCATGGGCAGGGCGGGCGCCGGCCGCGCCCTTTGAGCCGGAGAAAGGCCTGAAGCGGGGGCAACGCCAGCCCCCGCCGCCCAGGCGTTGTTTCTGTCCCCGGCAGGGACAATGCCGGAACGGAAAAGCACTGGCTCCCGCCATCGTCCCCGGTTGGGCAGCAACGCATACAGGGCTGCCAGGGCGCGGGGCGTAATCTCGCCACCGCCGAGCGCCAGAGCCAGGCCGTAGCGCTCCCGGTCATGGGGCAGACCGGCGTGGCCCATCTGCAAAAAGGCATAGAGGTCCGGGTCGGACAGGCGACCGGCCAGACCGACGGCCGGCACATTGCGGCTGAGCACCAGGGCATCGCGGGCAGAAAGCGGGCCGCGGAACAAGCCGTCGGCATTTTCCGGGTCGTAGCCCTTGAAATTCACGGGCGCGTCGTACAACACGCTGAGCGGATGTATCAGCCCCTTGTCCAGGGCCAGGGCATAAATAAAAGGCTTGAGCGTGGAACCGGGCGAGCGTCGCGCCCGTGTGCCGTCAACCTGGCCCTGTATGGCCCTGTTGTGAAAGTCGGCCGACCCGACCAGCGCCCGTATCTCCATATCCGGCCAGTGCAGCAGGACCGCACAGGCGTTGTTCAGGCCCGCTTCCGCCCCCCGCGCCACAAAGGCGCGTATCTGCTCTTCAAGCAGTGTCTGAAGACGCATGTCAAGGGACGTCCATATTTCCGCGCCCCGGCCGGCATCGGCGCGCAAGGCCTCCGTTGCCGCGTGCGGGGCCAGGAAAGGCAGATCGGATGTGCCGCGCACTGTGGGGGGCAGACGGTGAAAAAAGGCCTTATCCGCGTCTTCCGGATGCTTTGCCAGACGGATGTCTGAAAGGCGGGCGCGGGCAGCCGCGAGTTCCGCCGCGCCGCGCGCTCCGGCGCGCAGGGGATTCCGCGCGGCGGGGTTCTGGGGCACCCCGACCAGAGACAGGATCTCCGCCGTGGTCAGCTTGCGCGCCGGGGTCCTGAAATAGATTAGGGCTGCCGCCCCGATGCCTTCAATGTTGCCGCCGTATGGGGCGAGATTAAAATAGGCCTCAAGAATTTCTTTTTTGCCGTAGTGCCTCTCCAGAGCCAGGGCGCGCTCCATCTGGCGCAGTTTACCGGCTATGCCCGCAGTGTCCAGCTTGTAGAGCAACCGGGCGACCTGCATGGTAATGGTCGAGGCCCCCATACGCCGTCCGCCCAGATAGGTGGAACGGAATGCGCGCAGCAAGGAAAAAGGGTTGACGCCGAAATGTCGGTAGAACAGGCGGTCCTCATAAAGCAGAGTGTTTTCCGCCAGTTCCGGGGCGATCTGATCCAGGGAAACGCGGACCCGATACTTGTCGTCGGCCGTCAGTCCCAAGCGCAGCAAATTTCCGTCCCGGTCCAGCACCCGCGGGGAGAAAGATATTCCTTCCAGCAACGGAGGCCGGGGCACAAGCGCCCACCACAGCCCGGCGGACAGCGACAAAACGCAAAAGATCCCCACTAGGAAGCATCTCACCCTACCGCCGGCACTCCTGTGTCCGTGCGCAAAAAACGGGCTGATCGCCCCATGCATCGTCATAGATGCCTATCGCCGGCACTCCTGTGCCCGTATGCAAAAATCGGTCGCAGGCCGAGGTCGTGATGTCGTCTTATCATACTGCCGGCACTCCTGATGTCCGTGCGCAAAAAAAAATGGGCGCAGGTCGAGTTCGTAATGTCGTCTCACCGTACTTCCAGCACCCCTGTAGCCGTGTGGGCGCGGGCATCCGGGTCGTAAAGGGCTTCGGCGTATGTTACGGGCAAGGCAAAGCGACCTTTGTTCACCGCCTTGATACGATATACGAAGGCCCGTTCCTGCCCGTCGAGCGCGGCATAGATCAGCATGCGATCCTCGCGGCGTTCGGCGTAGGTCACGGCCATGGGAGCCGCATTTTTTATGCCCGCCAGGGCGAGAGCCGCATCAAGACCCTGAGCGTCTCCCGCGTCTTCGATTTCCCCGGCTCTGGACACGACCGTTTCAAAACCTCCGGGCAGCAGGGAGGTGACGGCCACATTGTCCGTTTTTTCGCCGCTCAGGCTTTTCGCCCGCACAATTACAAGGACATCGTCGCCCTGTTTCAGTTCCGTGAGCGGGCGCCCGTCGGCAAGCACATAGTCCGCTTTCACGTCCAGCTTGCCGCCGGCGGAAGCGGGCGGAAGCACACGGTCGAAGCCCTCGCTGCTTATCTGCCAATACAGGCCTTTGCCGCCGGAAAAAACGAATTCGGCCGTCCCGGCATCGCCGCGCAGGCGTTTGACTTCCATGCCGGTACTCTGTAAGGGAAGGAAACGGTGTCCGCCGTCGCGGGCCAGGATGGAGGCTTCTCCCCTCCCGCCTTCGCCGGCGGCCTTGACGGTTCCGGAAGCGCAGGCGACGATGCCGCGTATGGCCTGCACGGCCCCTGTAGTGCTGCAACGGCCCCCGGCCACGCTGTTGACCAGGGAAATCAACAGCGCACGCCCGGTTCCGCTTTGCAGTTTGTCCGGAAAATGCTCGGCCAGCACGCTCATAAACAGCCCGTCCGCCCACAGGGGACCGATGAATCCGCCGCCGCTCCGGAACGATATATCCCCGGCGTCCGCCGGGACCACATCTTTGATCAGATCCCCGGCCTCCCTGCTCCCCTGCATCAGGCTCCAGGTTCCGGCCATAAGGGCCGCGCTCACGTCTTTTCTCCAACCGGGCAGGGTCGTGTCGCAGTGTTTGACCAGCCGTGAAACATCGTGGAAGCGTTCACCGATGCCCTTGCCCGCCGCGCGGGTATGCGTCAGGGCGGCATAGGCGGCCATACGGGCCTCATGTATATCCTTGGGGAGATCGAAAAGCAGGGCGCGCGTTTCGGCCGCGCAGGCGGCGACCAGTTCGCGCGGTATGGAAAAACCCGCCTCCCCGGCCGTCAGCAGAAAATCAAGCGCGTATACGCTCAAAAAGGCGTTGTCGTCTTTCTGCCGGGGCCACAAGGCGAAAGACCCGGCTCTGATCTGCCGTTCGCGCAAGGTGCGGACGGCCTTTGCCACGGCCTGCGCGGCCTTTTCACCGTCCGCGTCCGCGGGCAGCAGTTCCTTGTGCTTGTACATCAGGGCGTAAGGGAAGGCGGCGCTCAATATCTGTTCGGTGCATCCGTGGGGAAAGGCCGTCAGAAAACGCGCCGGTCCTTCGGCGAGCACCAGGGGCAGGCCGGACAGCCCCGCCTCCACGGAAGCGAACTGCGGGTACATATCGCGGGCTACGGGGATAGTCACTGCATCCGCGTTCAATCTGCCCGCCGCGAAAGAGCTTATGCGCGGAACGGCGGGACGAACGGACAGGGAAACGGGACGCCGCGCCGTTATGCGGCTTTCGCCTTCGCCCGCGGAAACGGCAAGGCGGATCACGCTCTCACCCAGGCGATCCGCAGCTTTGAGCCGGAAAGAGATACGCTCTTCACCCCTCTTGTCGGGGAGAACGCTTCTCTCCGCTTCGCCTTCCATAATCATGCCTTCGTCCGTGAGCACCTCCAGGGTGACGGGAACGGCTTTACCTCTGTCCGGGACAAGACCCGGAGCAAGGGCCAAGGCTACGGTCACGTCGAACTCGTCGCCGGGCGCAACGGCGGCGGGCAGGGTGGGGGTGATGATCACCGGGGCACGGGCGAGGAGCCGGGTTTCGCTTTCACCGATGCCGTCTTCCCCGGCGGATACGGCCATGACCCGTAGATTGCCGTTGAAATAGGCGGGCACTTCCCAGGAAAGGGTGACCGGCTCCGGCCCCACATCCATCAGGCCGGACCAGAAGACTACCGAGGCCTCGCCCTTGCGCCGGAACGGGTTGAGCCTGTTCAATGCATCGCGGCCCAGATCTCCGCCGACGGCGGGTTCTTTCTGCACCAGACCATATTCGGGCATCAGCAGATTCCAGTTCTGCATACCCTCCACTTCGAGCGGCTTGTCGCGCAGAAAAAAAGTCAAAGGTGACGGTGTGTTGAAAGCGGTAAGCTGCAGGATGCCTTCATCCACGGCAAAAACCAGGGCTTTGCCCGACTTTGACGCGCTTACCCTGATCTCCAGTTTTTCACCGGGGACGGTTTTTTCCGGGGTTTCAAGGCGCAGTTCCATGTCCCGTCGTCCCATGTCGGCCAGGAAAGGCAGGGCGGCGTTGACGGCCGGCTCGCTGTGCACGGCATTGAAGCCTATGTCCCGGAGGAGATGAACCATGAGGTAGCCGCGACCTTCGACGCCTTCGGGCAGGGTTATTTTCTGCACCGAATCCGTGGTCTCGGCCTTGAACCAGGCATGAGCGCGCACTCCGCTGTTTTCCACGGTGATCAGGCCGGTCCCGGCATAGGGAGCGCTGATGAAAACCTTGATCTCCGCGCCGGGCGGGTAGCTTTCCTTGTCCAGACGCGCGCGCAGAACGGCATCGCGCTTCAGGCCCTGCCGGCGGTCCGCCCCGCCTGCCACGGTGAAAGACAACGCAGCGCGCAACGCGCCCGCTTCGTCCTCAATCCGCAGTTCAAAGTCGCCCGTCTGCCCGGTCGGCAGTTCCAGGCTCGCGCCCCCGGCAGGTATGTCCAGTTTTTCCGTCCTCACCGTTTCCGTGCGCCGGCGACGTTCGTAGCGGTAAGCTCCGGAACCGGAGCGCACCAGGACATCGCTGTAATCCGTCGCCAGTATCTTCAGGTTCAGAGGTCCGGAATCGGCAGGCCGTCCGGCGCGGTCCACGGCTATGAAGTCCACGCTTGCGGAGGAATCCTTGGCCAGAAAATTCAGGTCGGCGCTGCTGCGCGTGCCGATGAAACGGCTGAAGGGCGACACCAGGGTCACGATGCGGGCGAGTACGCTGCGCCCGCCACCGGATTCAAAACCTTCGGCGGAAACGGTCACGGCATAGGTTGCCTGCTCAAGCCGGCGCAGGGGCAGGGCAAAGCGCGCTTCGCCCTTTTCATCCGTGAACTTTTCACCCAGGCCGCCTTCCTCGAAGCGGGAACTCCCGGCGGGGGCCGGTGAAGAAAAAGAATAGTCCTCATAACGGATGAAATCATGTTCGACGCGGTGCGCCCGGAACGAAGCGCGCACCAAGCTGTTCACGGAGGGCGCTCCGTACAGGTTTTCAACGCGCGTTTCAATCTGCAGGTCTTCGTAAGCCGAAAGCGGCGCGTCCCGCGCGGCATCCCCGGCCGGCGCTTCGGCTTCGATGAAGCGGCTGCGCACCCTGATGCGGTCAGGCCGAAAATCCTCAAGCTGCACCGCCGCGTCGGCCATCTGACGTTTATCCGACTCTATGCGCAGACGCCAACGGCCGGTGGGGTCGTTTTCCGAGCTTGCAAAGGCGAGCGCGCCGATGCCTTCGGGGCCGAGGCGCACTATCCGCCTTTCCCGTTCCCTGCCTGCGGGATCGAAAAGGCGTGCGTCAAAGGGCAATCCTTCGACGGCCGCCGGGTTCCAGTCCGCATTCGCGGCTATGATGCCGAAATGCAGGGTTTCGCCGGGACGGTAAATGCCTCGTTCACTGAAGGCGAAAACCCTCAGGCCGTCCGCGCCGCCCTGTCTGTCGGTCAGACCCGTGCGGATGCGGCTCCCTTCGTCCTCCATAAGCATATAGGTCATGTCGTTGCCCAGCCGTACTTCTATGGCTGTGGGGGCTTTTTCGCGCACGAAGCCGTCGAGGGGGGGCAGATCCGCCCTGCCTCCGGCATCGGTGAGGACCGCCTGCAGGCTTACGCCGTTGCGGGCGATGACCCGCACCTCTGCTCCGGCCGCCGGGTCGCCGCCGGACAGGGAACTGACGAAGACGCTGCGTTCGCCCTTGCGGCCTTTCTTGATGACCATGCCGAGGTCGGTCAGAAGCAGGAAGCGCCCGGCGCTTTCCCGTGCCTCGCCGCCTTTGAAGCCTTCCAGATTGATCTGGAATATGCCCCGCCGGCCTTCCCGCATCAGCGTGTCCAAGTCCAGAAAGGCATACTGCGGGTTCAGCCCGTCTCCGCCGGCAAGGGGTATTTTGCCCTCCGCCGCTTCGCTGATTTCATCCATGCTCAAGCTGTCGCCGATGACGGCCGGCTCCGCGAAACTGTCGCTGTGGTTGGCCAGAAGGTTCAGGTAATCCGGGCGCACCTGCATGATCCGCCAGTTGACGACGTCCAGGCCGCGCGCTTCCAGGGCCAGTTTGCGCGCCCCGCCCAAGGCGAGGATGTGCCCGTCCTGCATGAAGCGCAATTCCGTCCGCACTTCGGGAACGCGGCGCACGGCAGCCCAGCCCTTGGGCATGATATAGCCCGCCTGCCCGGTGATGCCTCCTGTGCCCTCAATATAGAGAAAACGTCCGGAGGGAGCCGTGTAGCTGAAGGCGAAAAGCTCGGCAAAACCTTCGGCTTTCCCTTGGGGCGTCAGTTCCACCGGCGGCGACCGCGCGAGAATCTCCGCGGGGATGCTGTCCAGGTTCCGCCAGTCGCACTCTCTGCCTTGCCTGCGTTCCTCCTCCGTCCTGTGCAGGGGCAGGAGCCGGGCGGAAACGGAGCCGACCGCCGCCCGCGCGTCCACAGGGCAGGAAAACGTCACTACCGCCGTGGGCCGAGCCGTCGCATCGTCGTCGATCAGGGTGCTGAGATCCACGCGACCGACCGAGGTAAAGGAGTCGCGGCCGGGCAGGACCATGCCCCATCGCAGCTCGGAAGCGAGCGTCCCGTTGCCCTTCAGTCGTTCCACACCTTTGTCCAGGCGGACGACAAGGTTGCCGTCCTTTGCCGGGAGACGCCGTACGACCAGAGTGGCCGAGCATGCATAGTCGTCGCCCCGGCGAATGACCGGCGGGCCGAGGTCCGCCCCGTCTCCGTCAACGGTAAAATGCAGGCGCTTTTCAACGCTTTCGCGCTTCAGGGGCAGAGAACTTTTTAGCTCGGCCTGAACAAGCAGGCGGGAGGGATCTTCCGGATCCGTGAATACCCCGGGAAGGGCGATGTCCAGTTTCCATTGCGGCAGTTCGGCTTCAAGGAATCCGGGGGCGATCTCGACATTTTCCCCGAAGGAGGGAAGCGTCAGTTTCAGTTTTTTTGTCTTTGCGGCGTCGGGGAGGTCTGCAGGCACGGCGGAAAAAACAAGACTCACGCTGCCGGGCGTTTTTTCCGTGTGCCAGGCACCCGGAATCTTCGGCTCCATCTTCAGGTTTTCCGGCTTCGGGGAAAGTTTCTGCAGCATGTTCCTGCACTGTTGCACGCCGCCCGCGTTTGCGGCGCATTTCTCCTCGTCCGGAGACAGGGAGAAGCTCACGGTCCAGGCGTCTTTGTCGAGTTGCTGCGCAAGGGTTTCGGCGCGCAGAAAAAGCCGCGCCGGCCCGCCGGCACCCGACTGGGCCGCCTCAAGCGCCTTGCGTGCCTGCTCCTGCTTTGCCGCGTCATTCCGTTGCAGGGCGGCTGCCGGGCCGCCGGCCTCGGGTTCCGGTCTGTCGCTGAAAAGATACCAGAGCGCACCGCCGACAAGCAGCAGCAACAGAAAAAACAGCGTTTCCCGCATTTTGTCCCGGGCGGGGGAAGCCGGTTGCACGGACGGGGCAAGCGGGGCTTTTTCAGACGGTGGGAGAAGGGGGGGATTGTTCTGTTCGTTCACGGTTCACCTTGAGCAATTTGATGTTGGACGCTCTCTCGGGTCCGGGGCCGTGACAAGACAAAAAGCGTGGCGACTTATGGGAAACCGAATGATGGAAATATCCTGAAATTTACAGGGAGGCAAGCGTATGCAGTTGCGCGAAGCCGGCTTCCAGTGAGCAGGCGACGCCGACATCCTGGCGCAGGAAGTCGTCCGCGGGCGCGCGCGCGTCTATGGCCTTGTCTATTTCCGGATTGGAGCCGCGGGCATAGGCCCCGATATTGATCATATCTTCCACGCGCTTGTAGGCCGCGAGCCGGGAAATGACCGTGCGGCCGTCTTCGACGGCGCCGGCCGGCACCAGATCCGGGCGCAGGCGGCTGATGCTGCGCAGCACGTCTATGGCCGGGAAATGTCCCTGGTCCGCGAGTTCGCGGGTCAGCACTATATGCCCGTCCAGAATGGCGCGCGCGGCATCGGCGATCGGCTCGGTGAAATCGTCGCCGTCCACCAGGACCGTGTAGATGCCGGTGATTGAGCCGGCGGCGTTGCGCCCGGCGCGCTCCAGCAGTTTGGGAAGCTGGGCGAAAACCGAAGGCGTGTAGCCCCTGGTGGCCGGAGGTTCCCCGACAGCCAGCCCGATTTCGCGCGCGGCCATGGCAAAACGGGTCACGGAATCCATCATGAGCAGCACGTCCTGCCCCCTGTCCCGGAAATATTCGGCTACGGACGTGGCTGCGAAGGCCGCCCGCATGCGCAGCAGAGGGGACCGGTCGGAGGTGGCGACGACCAGCACGGAGCGCGCCATGCCCTCCTTGCCCAAATCTTTTTCCATGAATTCAAGAACTTCACGCCCGCGTTCGCCGACCAGCCCGATGACGTTGACGTCCGCCTTGGTATAGCGGGCCATCATACCCATGAGCGTGGATTTGCCGACTCCGGAGCCGGCCATGATGCCTATGCGCTGCCCTTTGCCCAGGGTAAGCAGGGCGTTCACCGAGCGCACCCCCACATCCAGGGCCTCATTGATGCGCGGCCGGGAAAGAGGGGGGGGAGGATCGGCATAAAGGGGCGCAAATTCCGGGAGATCCACGGACACGGACGGGTCAAGGGGAACGCCGAAGGCATCGAAGGCCTTGCCCAGCATATCCGGGCCGACGGGGAACAGGGGAGAACGGCCGACGGTGCCGACCAGACTGCCCGGACCTATCCCGCGCAGGTCGCCGTAGGGCATGAAAAGCAGGGAATCGTCGCGGAAGCCCACAACTTCGACATCCACCCCGGCCTCCCGCCCTGTCCCGCCGTCCGGAAATATGCGGCAGACGGAGCCCAAGGGCGCGTTCAGGCCGCTGCCTTCGGCCACAAGGCCGATGACCTTGTTCACCTTGCCGTGGCAGCTTACGGGCCGCAGATCGGACAGGGCGCGCAGAGCACTGCGGGGGCTGCGGGTCATGCCCCGGAATCCGCGTCCGGATCAAATTTTTCGGCGAGGGAGAGGTCTTTCAACACCTCATCCACCGCCGCGACGCGGCTCTCAAGACGTCCGTCGGCCAGTGAGGATTCGCTCTCCACCAGCATGCCGCCCGGCGTTATCTCCGGGTCGGCGCGCACGCGCCAGGATTCCACATCAGGGAAACGTTCTCTGGTCAGGGCGATGATGTCGCTCAGGGCGGGTTCGTCCTCGGCGTTCACGCGTATGACCAGGGTTCGGCGTTTTTCCAGGACGGCCACGGTTTCGCTGAGCAGGGAAGCCAGGGAGGCTGCGCGCTTTTCCGAAAGTTCAAGGGCCGTTACGCGCTCCACGGCCAGACGGGCCACAGCCGTGAGATCCTCGCGCCACTGTTCGAAAATATGCGAACATTGCCCTTCGACGGCGCTCAGGACGGCTGCGAGCGACCCGGACATCCCGGTACGGAGTTCTTCCAGTTCCGATGCGGCCCGTGCCAAGCCTTTCTCATAGCCTTCTTTTTCCGCACGGGTGCGTATTCCGGCGGCTTCCGTCGAGGCGGAGGCGAGAATTTCCGCGGCCATGCTTTCGGCTTTGCGGCGCACACGCTCCATATATACGGCCTCGTCCTTGTCGCTCCATGCGGTTGTCCGCCCCTGCTCCAGACTTCCCAGGCCGTATTCGCTGCCGTGCGAGTAAATGGTGCCCCAAGAGGCGGCGCGACTTTCGGTGGCGTCAGACAAAGACATCTGATCCTCCGCGGCTGATCATGATCCGGCCTTCGCCCTCCAGCTTGCGCACCACCTTGACTATGTTCTGCTGCGCGGCCTCGACGTCGGAGAGGCGCGTCGGGCCCATGATTTCCAGGTCTTCGCGGATCATGTTCCCCGCGCGCTCGGACATGTTCCTGAAGAACAGCGTCTTCATCTCGTCCGATGCCCCGCGCAGGGCCATGGTCAGATCCTCGTTGGAAATTTCTTTGAGAATCTCGCGGACTGAGCGGTCTTCGAGGCTCTTGACGTCCTCGAACACGAACATGAGGTTGCGGATTTCCTCGGCCATGGCGGACGAGGATTCCTCTATTTCCGCCAGCACTTCTTCCTCGGTGGCGCGGTCCACGGCGTTGAGAATTTCCGCCACGGAGTTTATGCCGCCCACTTTCCTTCCTTCTTTTCCGCCCATGGCTATCAGTTGGCTTTCCAGCACTTTGTCCACGGCCAGCAACATTTCCTCGGGCACGGACTCCAGGTTGGCGAGGCGGATGAGAATTTCCGCGCGCACGCCGGTCGGCAGCTTGGTCAGCAGGTCCGCGGCCTGGTCCGAGGGAAGGTTGCCCAGGATTAACGCCAGTGTTTGGGGGTGTTCGTTGCGCAGTATCTGCGCCAGAATTTTGGTGGAAACCTTGCCTATGCCCTTGAAAGGCACCGGGCCTGTGTCCAGTTCCAGAAAATCGCTCACATACTTGGCCGTATCGCTGTCCACATTGGGCAGAAGCAGGCGTTTCACGGCCTCCTGCCCGCCCCGGACCAGTTCCCGCCCGGTGACCAGGGCATGGTAGTATTCGCGGAGAACTTCCTCGACCAGTTCCTTGGGCACCGTTTCCATCTGCAGCATGGCCCTGGAAACAGCGGCCAGTTCTTCGCGGCCCATGCGCTTGAAGACTTCGGCGGCGAACTGCTCGCCCAGAGTGAGAAGCAGGACGGCTGTTTTTTTCGCGCCGTCAACGGAAATCTGAATATCTGTCGCCATGTTCCGGTCCTCCGCCCGTTGCGGCACAGTTTACACGCATGCCGCGCGGTTTTCAATGAGGAGGCGTCTCAAAATCAAATTGCCTTAGGCCGCCTTTGCCGGAACGGAGGCGTCCCCGTTGCTCCCCTTGAGCCAACTCCTGATGATCCCGAAAGCCTGATCAATGTTCTGTTCGCTGAGCTGCAGGGCATGAACCTTGATATCCTCCAGTTTTTCCAGCATGGCGGTGGCGGCCACGGCCTCATCGTCGTCGTCCATGAGGGCCAGGCGATCGTCCGAGGCAGCCAGACCTTCCAGACCTTCGACGCCTTCAAGCATTTTGCCTTCCACCTTGGGCCGGATCAATGCCAAGATAACGGGGCGCACGATCAGGATCAGGAAAAGAAAGGCCAGCAGGGCGTTGAGCAGAGGTTTGCCGAAACGCAACGCATACTCGGCTATGAGCGTCGCCATGCCCTGGGGCGCTTCCAACTCCACCCCCTGGAAGGCGATATTGCTCACCTCTATGGTGTCGCCGCGGGCCGAGTCGTAGCCTACGGCATTGGATACAAGCTGGCGGATACGCTGCATTTCCTCGGTGGACCGGGGAACGAAAGTACTTGTGCCGTCGGCCTGTTTCTCGTAGTTGCCGTCCACCACCACGGCCACACTCAGGCGGTCCACGGCGCCCATGCCGGACACTATGCTCTGTTCTTCCTTGTTGATTTCAAAGTTGGTGGTGCGGTTTTCACTGGTGGAATTCTGGTCGGACACGGTGCCGGAGGGACCGTCGCCCCGGAAGTTGGGGTCCGGTACGCCGCCTTCTATGGCCGCCCGCCCCTGGGTGCTGGTTTCCGAACGCTGCTCGGCGCGCACCACGACTTTTTCCGGGTCAAACAGTTCCCGGCGTATGGTTTTCTGGCTGAAATCCAGTTCCGCGTTCACTTTGGCTATGACACGGCCGGCACCGACCACGGGCATGAGCATTTCTTCGATGCGCCGCTCCAGGTTGCGCTGAGTGGTCATCTTGTAGTCGTTCTGGGTTCGGGTCAGACCGTTCAACGCGCCTTCCTCCTCAGGCTGATAGAGCGCCTTGCCGTTGGTGTCGGCTATGGAGACCCTGCCCTTGTCCAGACCTTCCACGGCCATGGTCACAAGGTTCACAAGGGCCTCGATGTCGCCGTGCTCCATTTTTTTTCCGCCGGAAAGCTTCAGCAGCACCGAAGCCGAAGGTTTCTGCTGTTCCTCGATAAAAAGGCTGCGGTTGGGTATGACCAGATGCACTCTGGCGCTTTCTATGCCGGGGAACTCGCTGATCGTGCGGGCCAGTTCGCCCTCCAGAGCGCGGCGGTAAGAGAGCTTCTGCACGAAATCGGTTTGCCCCACCTTGACGTCATCGAAAATTTCAAAACCCACACCCTGCCCGGTCATGATGTTCTGCCCGGCTATCTCTATGCGCAGGGAATGCACGACGTCCACAGGCACCATGACGGCGCTGCCGTTCTGCTCGACCCTGAAAGGCACCTTTTTGGCTTCAAGCACCTTGAGGACGTTGGCGGCATCCTGCGGGGTAAGGTTGGAATACAGCGTGCCGTATTCGGCGCTTCCCAGCCAGATCATCAGGCCCAGAAAAATGCCCACCGTGACAATGGCCAGACCGCCTATAAATACGCGCTGGGTCATGTTTATACCGGACCAGAAACTGAGTATGCGGTTTTTCGCCGAGGTCAGAATGGGGGACATTGCGGCTCCTTACACAATTTAATCTTGAGACGCTCTGAGCAATGCAACTTGGCAACGCTCCGAACGCCGTCTTGTTTACGGTGTTCAGAATTGCAGCCTGGACAGTTCTTTGTAGGCTTCCATAACCTTGTTGCGCACGGCGGCGGTCATGTTCATGGCCAGACTCGCCTTCTGCATGGAAATCATGAGTTCATGCACATTCTGGTTCTCTCCCGAAGCAAAGGAAGTTATAAGGTCCGAGCGCTCTTTCTGCGCCGCGTTTACCTTTTCCAGGGAGGCGCCGAGCACGTCGGCAAAATCGTTTACCCGTGCCGTCTCTTTGGGCACGGTCATGCTTTTGGCCCTGCTCTCGGCCTTGGCGAAATTGCGCAGGGCATCGCTGTATGCCTTGAGTCCTACGGCTTGAATGCTCACTTCGTTCTCCTTCATTCGTAAGGCAATCTGATTTTGAGACGGCATTACCTGTTGATCTCAAGGGCCTTGGTGTACATCTGCTTTACGGCGTCCACGGTGGTCACGTTGGCCTCATAACTGCGCTGGGCGGTCATGAGCGCGGCCATTTCCTCCATGACGTTGATGTCGGGGTATGCGACGTAGCCGTCCGCATCGGCGTCCGGGTGTCCCGGCTCGTAGACCAGTTTCAGGGGCCTCTGGTCCACAGGAATGGCCTGGACGCGCACGCCGCGCAGTTCCTTGTCCAGTTCCCCGCGCATCTGCGTTTTGAAATCGGCGTCCAGGGGGGTGGATTCCATAACCACGCTGCGCCTGCGGTACGGGCCGCCGTTGGCCGTTCTGGTGGTTTTGACGTTGGCCAGATTCATGGAGATAATGTTGATATGGGTGCGCTCGGCGCTCAATGCGGAAGCACCCATATCCAGAGCGGTGATAAAGTCCATTATTTCTGTCCCTCGACTATTATTTGTTTAAGCCCTTCGAATCTGCTGCGGATAACCGTGCTCAGGGCCGAATAATGCAGGTTGGTCTTGGCCATCTCGGCCATTTCCTTGTCCAGATCCACGCGGTCTTCACCGTGTATGATGCGGGGCTTGAAGGCCTTTTCCCAGTTCGGACCGAAACCCTCAGCCGAAAAAACAGAGGGCATGTGCTTCCGGTCGGTGCGGCTTAACTTGCCCTTGGCGTCAAGGCCCAGCGCGACTTGCAGCTCGTCCTCGAACATCAGCTTCCGCGCCTTGTAGCCGGGCGTTTTAATGTTGGCCATATTGCTGGAAATGACGTTCTGCCGCTGAAGCTGCATGTCCAGCACCCTGCCCGTCAGCAGTATGTCCCGATCAAAAAGATTCTTCATGGCTTCCTCCTGATGTCCCTGCCGTGCCGCTTACAGCTTTTTACGCTTGAGACAGTTGCTTACGGCGGGCAAAAGCTACCTGCGATCATCCTGCGGCAGAGATTTGCAGGCAAACCCCTGCCAGGGCGGATACGCTTTTTCGAAGCTGCTTTGCTCCGGCAAGCGGGAAAATTTTTCCCGCGGAATTGCCCGATACCATAGCAAAAAACATTCCATACAAATAATACATTGAAATAACTATATAAAATTTAATTTTTGGGAGTGGCGTCATTTTTTTGGAGAGGAAGAATTATTTTCCCGCTCCTTGTCCGGAAGGAATACTTTTCCCTTTGCGGGCTGTACAGGCACGTCGGGGCATGCCTTGAGGGCGGGGCTGAGCGGGGTGGGAGATCGGGGAGTAAAGCATACGGCGCGTTGAAGATAATCGTTCTCAGACGCCGCCGGCATATTTTGGCACGGCCTTTGCTTAACACCGGGCAGAGAAACGTATTGCACAGGCGAAAATTTTCAGGAGGGATCATGAACCACGTTGACTATGAAATAAACAAAGAACTCGGCGAATGCTACCTGTTCATGGGCGAATACGACAAGGCCCGTGACTACTACAACAAGGCGGTGGACTGCAATGCCGGAATGATAGATCCCTATCTCGGCCTAGCCGCCATAGCCGTACACAAGGGTGATTACGCCGATGCTCTGGCCTTGTACAAAAAGGCCCACCGGGTAAGCCCCGGGGAAAAATCCCTTGCGGGCATGGGTATGATGGAAGTGGAGCAGGGCAGCTATGAGGAAGCCTTCGAACACTTCTCCGCCGCCTTGGGACACAACCCCGGCAACATGATGGCCGTCAACAGCCTGGTGCAGCTCGGCTATGTGCTGAACCGCCTGGAAGCCGTGCTGCCGCATCTTGAGGCGGCCCTTGAGCCGGGCGACACAGAGGCTGTGCGCTACGCCCTGGCGGCCTGCCTGATGACCCTTGGACATGAAAACGATGCCAGACGGCATCTGGAAATCTTGCTCGGCGAAAATCCGTCCAACGACGGCGCCAAACAGCTTTACGCGCAATTGGCCGCGTAAAACGGTGTGTAGAGGGTAGCCAATCCCTCATCGCACGATCCCCCCCGTACGATTTCCCGGCCTCACGCCGGCGCGGGAGGCCGGGAGATCAACCGGAAAGGGGGAGAGGCGATGTACACCCGCACTTCGCGCTTACGCCGCCCGGCGGGAAGGCCGCCCTGTTTCCCGACTGCTTCGGGCGATATGTGCCCACGCTCCGCACTTACGCCGCCTGAGCATTTGCAGCTTTGAAAAGCCTTAAAAATTTCGGGACCCCTGCAGGCACGGAGGCAATCGGCAAGGTGTCCGGCTGCCGTTACTCCCGCAACATCTTTACCGCGCAAAACTCGCCGCACATGGCGCAGACCTCCTCTCCGGCGTGTTCGGCGCGTTTGGCGCAGACCGCAATCGGGTCTAGGGCGCTCTCCTGCATACCTTTCCAGTCCAGCTTTTTCCTAGCCTCGGACATGGCCTTTTCGCGCTTCAGGGCGCGCTCCCTGCCCAATGCCCTTTCTCCCGCCTGAGCGGCAATGCGCGAGGCCATCACACCGGCGCGCACATCGTCCCTGTCCGGCAGGGTCAGGTGTTCGGCCGGCGTCAGGTAGCAGAGAAAATCCGCTCCGGCCTCCACGGCGACCGCCCCGCCTATGGCCCCTGCAATATGGTCGTAGCCGGGACATACATCGGAAACCAGGGGGCCGAGCACATACAGCGGGGCGCCGCCGCAGGCGGCCTTGATGCCGGTGATCTGCGTGCGCACCATGTTCAGGGGTACATGCCCCGGTCCTTCCACCATGCACTGCACGCCGGCCCGCAGGCCCTGCCGGGCCAGTCTGCCCAAGGTAACGACTTCTTCCCACTGGGCCGGGTCGCCCGCATCCGCTCCTGCGCCGGGGCGCAGACCGTCGCCCAGAGACAGGGTGACGTTGTGGGCGCGGGCGATATCCAGCAGGCGTCCGTAGTCGGTGAGCAGGGGGTTTTCCTTATTGTGCGCGCGCATCCAGCGGGCGAGTATGGAGCCTCCGCGCGAGACGATGCCCAAGACGCGCGCACCTTCTTCCGAGGCCCAGGCGGCGCCGCGCTGGGTGAGGCCGCAGTGTACCGTCATAAAATCGACTCCCTGCTCGGCTTGGTCCGCGATTTCCTCGAAAAGTTCTTCGGGGGAAAATCCGGCCGGGTCTTTGCCGGCGTCTATGTACCGTTGGGCTACAGCATACAGGGGCACGGTGCCCAGCGGCAGAGAGCAGGCGGCGAGCATTTTTTCCCGGCAGACGCGCAGGTCTCCGGCCACGGAAAGGTCCATCACCGTATCGGCCCCGGCTTCCAAGGCAACGGCCAGTTTATCCAGTTCCTTGTCCAGGGAATTGCGCAAGGGGGAGGTGCCGATATTGGCATTGACCTTGACCGCGGCCGGCTGCCCTATCAGGCACGGTTTCAGGCCGGGGTGGCGCGGGTTGCCGAGCAGAACCATGCTGCCCAGTTCCAGAGCTGAACGTACGCTTTCCGGAGACAGGCCTTCCTGCTCCGCCGGACTTGGGCTGTTCTCCAGGAGAGCGGCCAGAGCTTTATTCTGTGCAAAAAGCGACATTGCTGCGACCTGTGTGTTGACGGTGATCAGGAGTGTCTCAAAATCACATTGCCCCAAGGGCCGGAACAGACGCTTCTCAATAGCCCACAGGCGGCGAAGATGCAAGCCGGCGCCGGGATCCCCAAGGTCGATCAGTTCTCCGAATCACATGGAATAAAGTTAATAGAATATGGAATATCCGTTTTTATAACTCATTGATTTTACAAAATTTAATGCGAAAATTGACTGACCCGCGGGATTCCGGAGCCGGCCTCCACACGGACCCGGAATTTTCCGCAGCGGGGTCTGAGCCGCCGTGCCGCGCAAAATGTATTCCTCAGAGCATTTTCAACTTTGAAATGCCCTAATGATCTTGCGGCAGCGGAAGCTGTCGGGTATATTACCGGCGGGTATCGGATCAATCCGGAGGTTGTCGTGAACTATCGCGGTGTTGCCGTTTTGTTGCTCCTTTTCTTTTTTTCCGTCCCGTATATTTCTTTTGCCGGAACTGTCGACATCGGCAAAGCGGAGTGGGCGGAATTGATGAAAAACCCGGAATTCAAAGATGCGGAGCGGAGGCTCGGCGAGGCCTACAAGGCGGCTGCGACCTCACGTTCAAAGAAAGAAAAGAACAAGTTGCGCGATGCGCAGCGGGCATGGAACGCCCGGAGAGAGCAGACCGCTTTCGAGCAATTTGGGAAAGGCACTCCCGGCTATATTCGCTTTTTCATTGACGAGGCCGACAAGCGCATTGCCGAGCTCCAGTCCGGCAGAGTCAGACAGGATACCGCATCGGAGGGCAAGGCCGATGGAGTCAGACAGGATACCGCGACGGACGGCAAAGCCGACGGCGGCAAAGGTAGTGACTTTTCCATAAGAAGCAGCAGACAGTATCCCGGTTTATCCCTGGAGATAACGGTGACCTATCCGCAGGGTCTGGGCAAAGCGGCGGATGCGGCAGTGGAGCAGGCGGCGAAAGTTATATTCGATGAAACCGTTGCCTCTTATGAAAAAGCTGCGGCGGAGCAGGTTGTCGCATCGTCCGGCACCTCCCGTGAGTTGCCGGGATGGGAAAGCGTCACGAGCTATACCTTGTTCCACCCTTCAGCGCGGTATGCCTCCATTCTGTTTTCCACCCGCGGATATTCCGGCGGAGCGCATCCGCATTATCTATACAAAGCATTTACATACGATTTGGCGACCGGGAAAGAGTTGACATTGGTGGATGTGCTTCCCGTGAATATCCCGGCCGCTCTGGCTCAACGCATTGTCAAGGATGTACTGCGACAGAAAAAGGAAAGAAATGCCGCCGTCGGCGGCACCGGCGATGAAAAGAACTATGTGGACCTGACAATGGACAGGATATTGCTGACGCCTGCCGGAATGCGCGTTGTCTATGCTCCTTACGAAATGGGCAGTTATGCGGAAGGAGAGTACATTGTGAATATCCCGAAGCAGGAATTGTTGAAGATGGGGGCTGACGCGTCATTGTGGCAATGACTCTTTGGAATATCCGCACATCTTGCATTTGAGTGCCGGCATGGAGAGATTTTTGGCGGTGCCGATACCGTCATCATGATCTCCGACTGCTCAAGCCCCGCCTGTATTATCGGAAAGGAATCCTTATCATGGAAAATCGTTTGTTTCCAAGTATAGGCAAGGAAGTTTCCCTGCTTGGTTTCGGCTGCATGCGCCTGCCGCTCCTGGATCCCGAAAAGCAGGATATCGACTACGCGCAGGCGGAAGCCATGATTGATCGCGCCGTCGCCCGCGGTGTGAACTATTTTGACACGGATCGGGTCTACCACGAAGGCAAAAGTGGACCGTTCATAGGGCATGCGTTGAAAAAGCATCAGCGCGACAAGGTCTACCTGGCTACCAAGATGCCTACCTGGGAAGTTCATGCGGCTGAGGATGTGGAACGCATTTTTTCCGAGCAGCTCAAGAAATGCCGGGTGGACTATTTTGATTTTTATCTGGTTCACGCACTGCGCACCGAGCATTACCCGACAGTGCGGAAGGCGGCATCTACGACACCCTGCGGCGCAAGAAAGAGCAAGGTCTGATCCGGCACTTGGGCTTTTCCTTTCATGACAACGTGGACTTGCTGCGGCGGATTCTCGACGACTACACTTGGGATTTCGCGCAGATTCAGCTCAATTATGTGGATTGGAACGCCTGCAATGCCGAAGCCCTGTATGTCCTGCTTGAGGAAAGGCAAATTCCCGTGGTGATCATGGAGCCGGTGCGCGGCGGCGCGCTGGCTTCCCTCAATCCCGAGGCCGCAGAGATTTTGCGGCAGGCCGATCCGCTTGCCGGCCCCGCTTCCTGGGCCATACGCTTTGCCGCTTCCCTGCCCGGCGTGCTGACCGTGTTGAGCGGCATGAGCACAATGGAACAGGTGGAGGACAACCTGAAAACAATGAATCCTTTCCGCCCCCTGACCGAAGCGGAACGCGGGGTTCTTGCACGGGCGACTACGGCTTACCTGGCATCGGGCGCCGTTCCCTGCACGGGGTGCCGCTACTGTATGGATTGTCCTTCCGGGGTGGATATCCCCCGTGTTTTCGCCATTTATAACCATTATCGAACTACAAATCTGCGCATGGTGTTCGACGTAACCTACAATACCCTGTTTGACGCCGAACAGGCGCACAACTGCATTGCCTGCGGCGCTTGCATTGAGCATTGCCCGCAGGGTATCCCCATTCCGGATCTGATGGCGCAAATCGCGGAATTCGCTGCACAGAGATGAAACCTGAATCCGTAAATGTTATAGAGCATCATGATTTTGGAACACTCCACCCGGCGTGGGCGCCGAAACGCGGTTTCACCTTGCCTGCGGGGCGGGCGGCGGCGCTTCGCTCATACGCCGCCTGTGTATTTTTATTTTCAGAGCATTTCAACTTTGAGAATACCCACAACTCTTGAACCATCCTCGGATATTTTTCGGACTTATCTGCTTAGAGCATTTTGACTTTGAAATTGTATAAACCGACCTACGCGGGTTTGCCTGCAAACCCGCGTAGCGAGATTGGAGCAGGTGGGTTTTGCCCGCCATAAACGACAATCTCAAGCCGAACTTTGACACTTTTCCCCGGAAAAACATGATATAATATACCAATTTTACAGAATATTTTTGTTTTTTATGTCAGGCCTGTAGTACGAAAATAAATTTAATATTTACTGACATATTTCTTGAATTATAATATTTAGTAGTTATGTTCTGTAGAGTGGTGAAACACAAAGCTCATAATAAGACTTACAAGCATTTGCAGATTGTTGAGTCTTACAGAGACCCCACAAAGGGGAATTCTCCCCGAATTCGCATTCTATATAATTTGGGCGCTATTGAAGACTTGGGCCTTGCCCAGGTGGAAAGACTCGCTGCCAGTCTTATGAAGGCGGTTGGTATGGATGTCGTGGCTCCGCCGGAAATGCTTTCCGCGAAAGACTATGGTCACATCCATGCCGTCCAGGGGGTTTGGGACAAACTGGGGTTTTCGAAAGCTTTGCAAAAAGCGGGCA
>JAISRC010000045.1 GCA_031273845.1 Desulfovibrio sp. | reverse complement strand
GATATTTTTATATATAGCAAATCCGATCAATGAAAGCCGTATATAATAATTTCAGTATGTTATAAATATTTTAAGGCAAAGTCCGACAGGCTCCTAGAGCAGATTGACATTGAAAATGTGTATCTGCTCTGCAAGGATTTGCCGGCAAATCCTTGTCGCGGGATTGGAGCAGGTGGGTTTTGCCCGCCACAAGCGACAATCTCAAGCGTAAAATGCTCTAGTCCAGAACCAGGGTGCCCACGTCTTCGCCCAGGATAAGCCGACGTATGGCACCGCCGAACATATTGCAGACGATTATTGGTATACGGTTCTCCCTTGCCAGAGTAAAGGCCGTATAATCCATGACCCCGAGCTTTTTTTCCACGGCCTCGGCATAGGCGACGCGTCTGTAGCGCACAGCGTCCTTGAATTTCATGGGATCCTTGTCGTAGATGCCGTCCACCTTGGTGGCCTTGATGATGGCGTCGCACTTGAGTTCCATGCCGCGCAGGGCGGCTGCCGTATCCGTGGTGAAATAGGGGTTGCCTGTGCCGGCCGCGCAGATCACCACCCTGCCTTTTTCCAGGTGCCGCTCGGCCCTCCTGCGGATATAAGGTTCACAGACTTCCTGCATGGTGACGGCGGAAAGCACCCGCGTGGCGCGCCCGCGTTTTTCGAGCGACTCCTGCACCGCCACGGCGTTCATCACCGTCGCCAGCATGCCCATGTAGTCCGCCGAAGCCCGGTCCATGCCTCTGGCCGATGCGGACAGGCCTCTGAAGATGTTCCCTCCCCCGATCACCAGCGCGAGTTGGACGCCTAAATCCAGTATCTCCGCGATCTCGCTGCTGATCTTGCGCACCGTTTCCGGATCTATGCCGGAATGCTGTTCGCCTGCCAAGGCCTCGCCGCTCAATTTCAGCAGGACCCTCCTGTATTTCAGATCAGCCATGGGAGCCTCCGGGCGGCGCGGGGAAACCCGCCTGCGTCAATCATGATTGAACGGTTTTCCCCAACTTGCGTCAAGCAAGCGGATATATTTCAGAAAGACATAAAACGAGGCGTGACACGCAAGGATGAAGCCGGCACGCCCGTCCAGGAAACCGAGCTTCAGGACATAGAGGCGCAAGAAACGCCACAGGGCATGGCCCGCGGCCTTCGCCGCCCCCCCCCCCTCACCTTTGGAAGCAAGGTCCGCGGCTCCGCCCTGGGCGTAGCCGTTGATCTTTTCCAGATGGTTGGCGAAGGACGAATAGGGATAATGGATGATTTCACCCCGCAGACGTCCAAAACCCGCCACAGGATGAAAGGTCTGGTGCACGCCGCTCATGGCGATTCTGACACAGCCCCTGCGGAACAGACGGTACAGGATATCCGGCCGCCGCCAGGCGTGCCTGACGAAGCGGTCGAAATACCAGGAGCGCCTCGGCACAAAGTAGCCGTCCGGCGAAGCATCCGGGCGCGGCGCGGCCCGCACCCCGGCTATTTCCTCAGCCAGGGCGCGGCTGCATACTTCGTCCGAATCAAGAATAAAAATCCATTCGCTTTCCACATGCCGCAAAGCGAATTCAAACTGTTCGCCTATGCCCGACCAGGGCCGGCTGAGTATCCGGGCATTGTGCCCGCGGGCGATCCGCAACGAATCGTCCGTGCTCAGACTGTCCACGACCAGGATTTCGTCGCAGAAGGAAATTGAGGCAAGACACCGGTCAAGCAACCTCTGCGAATTCCCGGTGAGCACAATTCCGGTCAGGCGCGGCGGCGGACCGTCAGCCATTTTCCCCGAGCCGCACGCGCGTGAACCGGCGAACGGTTATCCCGTCCCCCAGTGTTTTCGCGCAGGCATTGATCAGGTTCCTGATCGTCAGCTTGTCGTCGCGGATATACGCCTGTTCAAGAAGGCAGACTTCCCGGCAGAATTTCTGAATGCCGCCCTCGACTATTTTATCCACTATATTTGCCGGTTTGCCTTCGTCCAAGGTTTTTTGCCGGTAGATTTCGCGTTCACGCTCCAGCAAAGCCGGGTCAAGGCTGTCCCTGTCCAGGGCGACCGCACCCGATGCCGCGGCCTGCATGGCCAGGTTATGCGCGAGTTCAAGGAACTCCGGCCTTTTGAGCGTGGCCGCTTTGCCGGCGCCGAGTTCCACCAGCACGCCGATCTTGCCGTTGCTGTGCACATAGCTGTCGATCAAACCGGGCTGCCCTGCCTCATAGAAGACAAAACGTCCTACGGACATATTTTCCCCGAGGGTGGCGATCAGGCTGTTCAGTTCGTCCCCCACCAGAACGGCCAATGCCTCGGCGTCGGCGGGCCTGTTTATGAACACCTTTTCCGCCGCCGCGGCGGCAAAGGCCTTGAAAAGGTCGCCGCGGGCCACGAAATCGGTTTCGCAGAGCACTTCGACCAAGGCTGCGGCGCTGTTGTCGGGGGCATTTTTAACGCCTATAAGCCCTTCCGAGGTAACGCGGCCAGCCTTTTTGGCGGCCTTGGACAATCCCTTGCGGCGCAAGAGATCTATGGCGTCCTCCATGGAACCGTCGCATTCCTGCAGGGCTTTTTTGCAGTCCATCATGCCGGCGCCGGTGCGGTCACGCAGTTCTTTAACCAAGGTAGCGGAAACTTCAGCCATCGTATACTCCTTGTCCGGAAAATCAGGACATTTCAAAATTAAAAATGCTCAGGCGGCCGGCTCGCCGGCTTCGTCCGTAGTTCCGGCGGCAAAGTCCCGCGCGGGGACGGGTTTTTCGGCGGCAGCCATTTTTTGAAGCGCTTCCTCGGGATTCGACTCCCGCTCGCCGCCTTTGCGCGCCGCTTCCCCTTCAAGACAGGCGTCGGCAATGCCGGCCACGAACAGCTTGATGGCCCGGATGGCGTCGTCGTTTCCGGGTATGATGTAGTCTATCAGGTCCGGGTCGCAGTTGGTATCGGTAACGGCCAAGATGGGAATGCCCAGGGTGCGGCATTCTTTGACCGCTATTTCCTCGCGGTGCGGGTCTATAATGAAGGCGACGCGGGGCAGGTTGTCCATATCGCGGATGCCGCCCAGCACCAGAAGCAGTTTGTCCAGTTCGCGTTTCAGATGCAGGACTTCCTTTTTCTGGTAACGGTTCACGGAACCGTCCGCGAACATGGCTTCCAGTTTTTTCATGCGCTCTATGCTTTTCTGGATGGTGGAGAAATTGGTGAGCGTGCCGCCCATCCAGCGGTTGGCCACATAGAGCTGTCCGGCGCGGCCGGCTTCCGCCGCAACAGCTTCCTGGGCCTGACGTTTGGTGCCTATGAAGATGACGCGGCCGCCGGAGGCCACGGTGTCCGCCACCTTGTTGTGTGCTGTGCGGTACAGCTTGACCGTCTGTTGCAGGTCGATGATGTGGATGCCGTTGCGGGCGCCGAAAATAAAGGGTTTCATCTTGGGATTCCAGCGGCGGGTCTGGTGCCCGAAATGCACGCCGGTTTCCAGCATCTGCTTCATGCTCACGTATGCCATGTTCTGCTCCAAGGGTTTTGTCAACCCGCGCAATGTCGCGGGTTTCGCTTCCACTCCGGCCGGAGATCCTTCAACCACGGCCGATGCGGCCGGGCACCCCGGATTGATGCCTGGAGTGTGCTTCGTTGTGGAAACGGAAGTAATTAGCCGCAATTTTACCTTTTGGCAAGCAATTTTCGCGTCCGCGCTGGATTCAGGACATTCCGACATTGCAATGCTTCGGTTGCGCTTCGTGCCTGCGCCTGCCTCGCAGGCATAGGCGCAACTTGCTTTCGCCGTTAGAGCATTTCAAAATTGAGAATGCTCTAAAAGGCATGGATTGCCGCGCGGCTTCGCCGCTCGCAATGACAATCCCCTGTGCAATGCAACTCACCGGCATTCATGACAATTTTCTGTCATTCCGGGGGCCGCTTGCGGCCCGTGGGAATCCATGTCTTTTGCCTTCAAAAGAAATTTTTCCCGTGTTTTCCCGCTCCAGCGATCATAGAGTATGTTCAACTTTGAAATGCTCTAAGCGCCGGAGGAGGAGTTTCAAATGAAACAGGCGACAACAGTGCCGAGCATCAGCAACGCGGGCGGCAGGGGAGCGAGCAGGGCCAGAGGCCAAGGGAGACCGAGCGCGCAACGGCAACCGGTAACCAGGGAAACCAGAAACCATATCGCCCCCAAGGGCGGGCCGATAAAGGGGACCACGCAGAGAACGAAAGGAGCCGAGGAATAGCTGACCACTTTGTAAACCGGGATAAAAGCCGCCCGGTCCGGGGCAAAGACGCGCAGGACAATGCGGATGCAGCCGACCACGAAAAGCAACATCAGGCCTAGGGCGGCCGGCGCCAAAAGCAGCAGGACGGGCAGGATCGCCCTGCCCGCAGGCAGGGGCAGAACGCCGGGAAGCAGAACTTCCGCCGCCAGACGCCAGGCCAGAGATCCGAAAATGCAGATATAGCCCGTCAGCACAAAGAACAGATAGCCGGGGGCCGGCGATCCCTCGTTGCCCATGCAGGAGAAAAACTCCGGCCCCTTGAACATGACCCCGCGCAGGGAAGCCATAAAACCGCCGAGCCAACCGTAAAGAGCCGGGTTTTCCCAAGGGACTCCGCCCGCCCCGCCGTCCCCCGCCCTGCCCTCGTCCGGCTGCTCCTCGGCGAACTCCCTGAGTCTGCCCAAATCGCGCAGAGGGGCGTAACTGCGCGGATCCTTAAGCATACGGATGTCCTGCTCCACCCGCGCTTCCGGGTCTGGTCCCTCCTCGGAATAGAGAAAGTGCGGGAGGTCCCGCTTGTCATCGTATGGTTCAACATCAGGGGGCGCATCAGGTAAAGGGGACCGGACCGGTTCCGCCGGCGCTTTTTTTCGGGTTTCCGGCCCGGTCTGCGCTTGCGTTGCGCGCTCCCGAATGCCGGGACCTGCCGGCGGCAACCACGGTCCCTGGGACTGCTGTGGAAGAGAATACGTTGCGGGCGTATACGCCGCGCCGCTTGCCCGCCCGCTCGCGTTTTTATCCTCCCGCCCGACGACTCCGCCGGCCGGCCCAAGGTGCGGACCGGATGCGGGCGCTCCGGCGCGTCCAACATCGGCCGTGCCGTTGCTTGAGCTTTTATCGCCTGTGCTTTTATCATCAGTCAGGCCGGGCAACATGATTTCCAGAGTCGCCGCCGGCGTCCGGTCTGTCTTTTTGCCTCTTTCGAAAAAGCGTCGGAACAGGGGAGGGCGATCCGGGGGGGGCTCCCCGGCATGGGTGGAGGGGACCGCGCCTTTGTCCGGATGATTCCGGAGTTCCGGGACCGCCCGGTGCGGCGCGCCGGCCGTCAAAGGTCCCGCGCGTTCCGGGAACGCATCCGCAGGCCCGCGCAACGTCCGCGCCGTGCCGCCGTCCTCCGGGGGACCGGCAGGTTGTCGCCACAGTTCGTCAAGGCGGGCAACGGCCTCCCACACGTCTCCTCCGTCTTCCGTTGCCGGACGCGCGACAGGTGCGCGGGGGACCGCTTCCGGCGCGGGCGGGGTTGAATCTTCCCGTCCCGCGCGGGGTCTCAACGTTTCTTTCAGGAGCGGGGGTCTTTCATCGGCCGGGGCGCGCAAGGGGGCAATCCTTTCCGGGGTGTTGCCCGCCGGCGTGGGGGAAAGAGTCGGGTCATCCGGCAGGCGCGCCGGGCGGTCCGCCCTTGCTTCGCGTTGTTCAGTCGCGCCGGCCGAGGCCGGAGGCTGTTTTGCAGACGCGTCGTCCCCGTCGGAACGCGGATGCAGATTGCGGAAGCGGAAACGGCACCCGCACACGGGACAGGTCGCCACCTCGGCTCTGGGCGGAATCCGGTTCTCGCCGACGCTGCGGCTGTGATGACATTGCGGGCAACGAATGACCATGGCAGGTCAGTGTATACCGGGGACCACCGATAAGGCAATTCGATTTTGCGATGCCGGCTCCGGCGTTCAGGGCAGTGTAACTTTGAAAATGTATAAACTGCCCGATGCAGGTTTGCAGGCAAACTCGCGCTACGGGATTGGAGCAGGCGGGTTTTACCCGCCGTAAGCGACAAGCTCAAGCGTAAATACTCTGACGGCGAAAGCATGCCTGCGCTTGCGGGGCGGCGGCGCGCAACGCTTACGCCGCCCCGGCAATCCGCGGACCGCGGCCAGCATCAGTATGAGTATTCCGAGTCCAGTTCTTTTTTCGTGACCCGGACGGAGAAAAGCTTATAAACCCAAGACTGGTAGATAATGACCACCGGCACGCAGATCAGGGCCACGCAGAGCATGATGGTCAGGGTAAGCTGCGAGGAGGCCGCCTCCGCTATGGTTACGCTGTACTCCGGTTTGAGGCTGGAGAGCACGATATTCGGGAACATGCCGATAACGCCGAACAAAGTCACGCAAAGCATGAAACCGGCGCTCGCCGCGAAGGCGCTCTTGTGCATCCCCCCTCCCAGCAAAACGCGCAGGGCGAAGAGCAGAATCACCGCCAACAGGGGGATGACGCCCAGAATCGGGGTCTGCAGATAGACGGCATACAGCGGCGTATAAAAAGCCGTAGCCACAAGAAAGGCCACCGCTATACCGGCCAGGGGGAACCAGAGTTTCTGCGCGCAGGCCTCGGCTCTGGCGCGCAGTATGCCTTCAGATTTCAGATTCAGCCAGAGCGCGCCGTGCACGGCAAACATGACGACAAAGAAGATTCCGCCCAGCAACCCGTATACATTCAACAAGGTCAGCAGGTTGCCCGTATAGACGCCGTTCTCGTTGATGGGTATGCCCTGAAAAAGCCCGGCAAAGGCCACGCCCAGAAGCAGGGCGGGGACGAAGTTGCCCAGGAACTGAAAAGTGTCCCAGAGTTTTCTCCAGCGCGGGTCGTCTATCTTGTTGCGGAATTCAAAAGATACGGCCCGGAGAATCAGAGCGAAAAGCAGAATGAGCAGGGGGGCGTACAGGGCGCTGAACAGCACGGCGTAGGCGGTCGGGAAGGCGGCGAAGGTGACGCCGCCTGCGGTGATCAACCAGACCTCGTTGCCGTCCCAGTAAGGACCCGCCGCGTTGTACACGGTACGGCGCTCATCCTCCGTGCCGGTCAGGAAAGGCAACAGGGTGCCCATACCGAGGTCGAAACCGTCCAGAATGAAGTAAATCGCCCAGAGCAGGCCCCAAAGCAGGAACCAGATGATTTGCAGGCATTCGTGCGAAAGTATGTCCGTCATATTACCGTCCTTATAGGATCCGGGAGTTCGGATGCTTGAAGATCAGGCGACGCCGGCGGCATGTCCGGCCGGTTCCGGTCCTTTCATGGAATATTTACGCAAAAGATATATGTCCAGAACGCCGAGGCAACTGTAAACGACGATAAAGGCGGCGAGGGACAAGGCCACCGACGACGCCGGCACCGCCGATATTCCCTGCACGGTGAGCATGGTCTTGTTCACTATCCAGGGCTGACGGCCTACTTCGGCCACGGTCCAGCCGGCCATCAGGCAGATATAGGGCAGGGGTATGGTCCAGGCGAGAGCGCGGGCAAGACCCGGATGCCTGCCGATATCATTGCGCCGGAGCCATGCGAGTACGGCCAGAACCAGGAAGAGCGTGCCCAGCCCGACCATGAGCCGGAAGGACAGAAAGGTCGGCAGCACGGGCGGGATCGCGTCTTCAGCCTTGAGAGGCCGCAGGATTTTTTCGCCGTCGGCCATGATCGCCACCGGGGCATCGGCCTTGTAGCCCGTTTTTACCGCGAACTCCGCAAAATCCCTGGCCCCGATCTGGTTGAGCCCGGTCACTTCAGCCTGCGTGTCGCCGTAGGCCAGGAAACTCAGCATGCCGGGAACGGGCAGGGCTTCAAAATAATTGCGCCTGTTTTTTTCGTCCGGCAGAACCAGCAGATACAGAGGCGCGGACTTGGTGCTTTCCCAATGGGATTCCATGGCCGCGAGCTTGGCCGGCTGATACTTGGTTACGGTCATGCCGTGGCTGTGGCCCTGCAGGGGCAGAATGACGGCCAGAACGAGGGTCCAGCCGGCGGCCAGTCTGAAAGAGCGGCCGAAAAAGTCCGTTTCGTTGTTCCTGACCAGATGCAGGGCCGAAATGCCGAGCATGAAGAAACCGGCCAGCAGCCAGGAGCCGAAAATCGTGTGCGCATACTGGCTCCATGCGAAAGGATTGGAAATAACGGTCCAGAAATCAATCAGGATGGCCTTGCCGTTCACAAATTCGGAACCCACGGGATTCTGCATCCATCCGTTGGCTATGATGATCCACAGGGCGGAGAGGTTGCTTGCGAAGGCTACGGCCCATATGGCGAAACAATGGACCTTTTTCGATACCTTGTCCCAGCCGAAATGCCAGACCGCAATAAAGGTGGACTCCAAAAAAAAGGCCAAGGTGGCCTCAATAGCCAGAATGGAACCGAAAATATCCCCGACGCCTTTGGAGTAGTTCGCCCAGTTGGTGCCGAACTGGAATTCCAGGCTTATGCCCGTCACCACACCCAGAGCGAAATTGATCAGGAAAAGTTTTCCCCAGAATTTCGCCATTCTCTTATACTGCTCGTTGCCGGTGCGCACATACATGGTCTCCATGACGGCCAGGAGAACCGACAGGCCGAGGGTGAGCGGCACGAAGATGAAATGGAAAAAAACCGTTACCGCGAACTGCAGGCGCGACAACATTACTACATCCATACTCGGGCTCCTTTGGGTTAAGGTATGCTCCAAAGAAAAATTTTACCTTTCCGCTTTTTTAGGCTAGATTGCCCGCACGAGAAAAACGCCCGTATTTTTGCGGGATTTGCCTTTATTGAGAACAGGTCTTGCTTGCATAGCATAACAACTTTAACCGGTCAACAGGATACGCGATGTCTTTTTCAACGTGGAAAGGCATTGTTCTGGCCGGAGGTTCCGGAACCAGACTCCATCCCCTGACTCTGGCGGTCAGCAAGCAACTCATGCCGGTCTATGACAAGCCGCTTGTCTACTATCCGCTTTCCGTGCTGCTTCTGGCCGGCATCAGGGACGTCTGCATCATCTCCACACCCAGGGATTTGCCGCTGTTCCGCCAACTGCTCGGCGACGGTTCGGCGCTCGGCTGCCGTTTCGTATACCGGGAGCAGGCACAGCCTGAAGGCATCGCCCAGGCATTGCTTCTGGCCGCCGATTTTATTGCCGGGCATAATGTCTGTCTTATATTGGGGGACAATATATTTTTCGGCCAAGGGCTGGGTCGGGCGCTGGCCGGGGCGACGGCGAGAGAGCGCGGGGCCACGGTGTTCGGCTACCATGTGCGTGACCCGGAGCGATACGGCGTTGTGACCTTCGACCGGCGCGGCAAAGCACTTGCGATTGAGGAAAAGCCCGCGAAGCCCGAATCGAGCTATGCCGTGACCGGCCTGTATTTTTACGACCCCCGCGCGCCGGAACTGGCCGCCGGCCTGCGCCCTTCGGCCAGAGGCGAACTGGAAATAACGGATCTGAACCGGGCCTATCTGGAGGCCGGGGAACTGCATGTGCATGTCCTCGGGCGCGGTGTGGCCTGGCTGGATACGGGTACGCACGACTCCCTGCTTGAGGCGGGGTCTTTTGTGCATGCCGTGGAAAGCAGACAGGATCTGAAAATCGCCTGCATCGAAGAAATTGCCTGGCGCAGAGGTTTCATTGACGACGCGCAACTGGAAAAGCTGGCCGCCCCCCTGTCCAGGACCGGCTATGGGCAATATATGCTGTCGCTCCTGCGTCGGAACATGTTCGAGCAGGCATGATTACCACTCCAAAACCGCGTCCTGCGGTTTTGAAGCGTCGGTTGCGGCCTGCACGCTTGCGCCGCCTGAGTATTTTCAACTTTGAAATGCTCTTAATGTTGAAATGCTTTGGGGAAGATAATCCCCTCGCGCGCTGCCAGCAGCAGAGGAATGCTGAGCAATTCCGGCACAGCCTGCGCCAGCCCGGCCAACTCGTCGCGATCCGCCTCCAGCGTGTCCGCCGGCGCGTGCCTGGGATACAATCCGGACGAAAGAGCGACACCGTAATAGCGGATATGCGCCCCGCCGGCCTCGTCGCCGACGATCTCCGACAGGCGGGCGAGCCGGGAACCGGCCGTTCCCGCCCAGGTGTCCAGAAGGCGCAGGGCCGCGTCTTCCCACGCTTCGCCCGGCAGCACATGCCCCGTATACAAATCCCAAAGCGCGGCGCCGTCGCCGGCTTTTTTCCTCCTGTGCAAGATCACTTTTCCTTCCCTGGTGCGCAAGGCCACTGAACATACGCGCAGGCGCAGCCCCCGGCGCAAGGCCTGATCGGGCGGCATGCACAGCAGCAACAGGCCCGCGGCATCCGTCACTTCCCCCAATCCGGCCCTTTCTTCTTCCCCCAGGCAGCTCTCTATGCCGGAAGGCAGGGCATCGTCACCGGCATCAAGACCGGGCAGCACAAGGGGGGGCCGATCCTCGGACAAAATCTCCGCCGCCTCGGCCTGAAGCCGCCGCGCCGTCTGCGCGATGCGGGAGCGGCCGGCCCCGGCTTTCCGGCCCCTGCCGCCGGAAAACGCTTCATCCCCTGACTGCCGTGTTTCAGGAAGTCCGCCGCTTCCCGCATCCCGTTGCATGTCTGCATCTTTGTCCATACTTTTCCCTGTTTGCAAAAAAAACGTCAACGTCCTACACTGCTCCCATGCCCGCGCCTGCTGAACACAGCATATACGCCCTGGAAGAAAAAGACGCCGAGGCCGTTTCTTCTCTGGAGTCCGCCTGCTTTTCCACTGCTTTCAGCCCGGAGCAGTACAGACGTATCCTGCATATCCCGCCGGGCAGAGGTGCGCCTTTTCTGGGCCTCGGCCTTTTCGCGCCCGCCCGCAATCTTCGGGGCTATGTGCTCATCGGCCTGCGCCGTGCGGCGCGCGAGGCGGAAGTCTATAATCTGGCGGTACACGGGAGTTGCAGACGCCTGGGCCTCGGCGCAATGTTGCTGACGCGCGCTCTGCGGGCTGTCGAAGTCCTGAGCATTGAACAGGTTTTTTTGGAAGTGAGGGAAGGAAACCACCCGGCTCTGGCCCTGTATTCTTCTCTGGGCTTTGAGTTCTGCAACCGTCGACGCGCCTATTACGCCGACTCCGGCGAAGACGCCCTCATCCTGCGTTTGTATACCGCACCCGGACACGCCGGTCAAAGAACAATCGCTTCAAACCATAAAGGAAAGTTTGATGAAAACACTCATGGCGGCCAACTGGAAAATGTTTAAAACGCGCCGGGAAGCCGCGGACTGTGCGCGCGAACTGGAAACAAGGCTCGAAAAATTGCCGGCTGACCGAGAGGCGGTTCTTTTTGCTCCCTTCACCGCTCTGGCTGCCTGCGCCGAAGCGCTGGGGCCGGGCCCGCGCCTGCGCCTCGGCGGACAGAACTGCTACCCGGCAACCGAAGGGGCCTTTACCGGAGAAATCTCCCCCGCCATGCTTCTGGACTGCGGCTGCTCTCATGTGCTCGTCGGGCACTCCGAACGCCGCGCCATACTGGGAGAAAGCGATGAGTTCATCGGCAAAAAATGCGCCTTTGCCCTGAATGCCGGCCTGGATGTGACCCTCTGCATCGGGGAAACCCTCGCGGAACGCGACGGCGGCATGCTGCGCCCGGTCTTGGACCGCCAACTTGCCGAGGCGCTCTCCGGCGTGCCGGACGATATGCCGGCGGAAAGGCTGTGCGTCGCCTACGAGCCCGTCTGGGCCATAGGCACAGGCCGTGTGGCCGGACCGGCGGAAATTATCGAAACTCACGCCCTGATTCGCGCCTTTTTGCGGAAAAGATTCGCCTCCGGGAAGGACGAAATGCGCATCCTCTACGGGGGCAGCGTAAAACCTGAAAATACCGCGGAAATTATAAGCCTTGACAACGTCAACGGAGTCTTGGTAGGCGGTGCATCTCTGCGGGCCGAAAGTTTCGGCGCCGTTGCTCTGGCTGGCCTGCCTGCCTGAATGTTTTCGCAACGGCATGGATCTCCCCTCGGAATCGGTGTTGCCGTTGACGGCCTGTCCGCAGCCGGGTAAATTGCCGGATACCGTTCCCTTGCGGTTCCGGGCATGAAAAAGCGGATGAAAGCCCGGGGCGGTCCGGAGACATGAGAAACAGGATGAAAGCGCGGGAGGAAAGCTCTTGGAAAATACTGTACTGACCCTGCACATAATCGCCTGCATCGCGCTGGTGTTGCTGGTTCTGCTCCAGTCAGGCAAAGAAGGCATGGGGGTGATTTTCGGCGGCGGTTCATCCTCTCTGTTCGGCAGCACAGGCGCGGGCGGCATACTGGTAAAACTGACGACCGTCGCGGCACTGCTCTTTCTCGGTACCTCTCTGGGTTACAATATCCTGACTTCTGCCGAGAAAAGCAAGGAATCGTCCATCATCAATATCGACGTCAACGATCCCTCCGCTCCGCCCAGGCCGGAAATCCCTGCCGTCCCGGCGGCGAACGCCACAGCCCCGGCGAATGAACAGGTTCCGGGACGCTGACCGCGACAATTTCCCTTTATACAGTGGTACTGTCCAGAATTTTTCGCACTTTTTGTAGCAGCCAAGTAGTGTCGGTTTTGGTGCTGCCTTAAGGAGCCGGCACGGGCCTTGCGAGCGATACCCTCAAAAATATCGCGGCT
>JAISRC010000043.1 GCA_031273845.1 Desulfovibrio sp. | reverse complement strand
ATATTCAATATCGCTCAAGCTCGGACGTTTCATGTTTTTACCTCCAACTGATGCCTATCATTAACATAACCCGTCCCGTTTGGCGATCCCCTTTCGAGGATTAAATCAGCGTTTCCCTAGTATTTTCGCTGCTGCAAAAGTAGATAAAACATGATGCCGAGCCCCAGCGAGACGCTGAGAAACCTGCTCAGGTTTTGCGATACATAGGCCGACGCCAATAGTGCCGCCAGGCAAAGCACTATTAATGCTGTCTTTTTTACAAATTTAAGCGTAATGTCTTCTTTGAAGGCCAGTTGGGCCTCAGCTGCGGATTTATTTTTTATTATCAAAAGATAATGTCCGATACCGTAAATGATAATACCGGTGGCTATAACAGCATAAGAATATAAAAAAAGGAACAGATCGTATCTCAATTCCTGCATCGCCGCTTCTCGTGTACTTGCCTTATTTGCTTAATTTGTTTAGCTTTCGCTGCAATTCCTTCCTGTTTGCCGCACCGCGCTGAATAGCCTGCTTATAGCCTCGTGCGGCTTCACTATTCTTGCCCACAGCAAGCGCTATATCGCCGTAATGTTCCCAGATGACGGCGTCGTCGCCGCCGAGGCTGATGCAGCGCCTGATGCTTGCCCAGGCTTCTTCATGCCTGCCCAGACGATACTGCACCCAGGCGAGGGAGTCCATTATGTAGTCGGCCTCGGGATTCTGCTCCAGAGCGTTGCTGATCAGCGTCAAGGCCCGGTTCAGGTCGATATTTCTGTCGGCCAGAGTATAGCCCACATAATTGAGGGCCTGGGAATTCCCGGGGTTGACGGCTATGACTTTTTCCATGGTTTTCAGGGCGGCGTCTTTTTTGCCGGCCTCGTCCTGCATGTTGCCCATGGAAAAGAGCAGATATTCATCGTCCGGATGGTGCGTCAGGGCTTCCTTGAGCACTGCCTCCGACCCCGCAATTTTTTTTTGCCGGGCCAGAGCGAATGCCTCAATACCCCAAAGCTCCTTGCGATCCGGGAAAAGGCCGCGGCCCTCGCGCGCCGTGGAGCGGGCGGATTCCAGTTCGCCGGCTGCAAGATGAATGCGCGCCTTCTGTTCCAGTGCCGCCGGGTACAGCGGACTGTCGGGCTTGATGCGCGAAAGCGGTTTCAGGCCGGCCTTCGGATTCTGCGAGCTTTCCTGCCGGATAATGGATAGAAAAAGGGCTGCTTCCTCCGGGGAAGCACCGTGCTTTTCAGCCTGTTTCACCAAGTTTTCCGCTTCCTTATACTCAGCGGCATCGGCAAGGCGCAAGGCGGCCTGCATAAGCATGCGGGCATCGGGATCCGCATTTGTCAGTATGTCCAGAGCTTCGCCCGGCCTTTTTTCCCGTATCAGCAGGAAAACAAGACGCAACAGCAGTTCCCGGCTGTCCGGCTGAAGCTCCAGAGCTTTACGGTACGCGCGTTCGGCCTCGGTATCTTCCTTGTCGCGCTCGGCCAGAAGGGCCAGCTCCATCCAGGCTTCGACGAACGCGGGTTTTTTTTCCAGGAGTTCGCGCAACAGCGCCTTAGCTTCGGCGGTGCGGCCGACCGTCGCCAGCACTCCGGCGCGGAAAAATTCGGCCTCGGGAGAATTGTCGGTATCGGGCAATTCGGGTAGAAGCGCCGTTGCCTTGTCATGCTTGCCGTCCTTTATGTACAGGCGGATCAGTTCTTCTCTGGCATCCTTTGTTTCCGGATATTTTTCGAGAAAATCCTCAAGCAGGGACTGTGCGGCGCCCGCACGGCCGCTTTCGTTGTAAACCCCGGCCAGCAACATGGTCAGCGGAGCATCATCGGGAAAGCGCTTCAAGGCTGCCGCGGCGATTTTCTCGGCCTCGTCGTATTCTCCGCGCGACAGCAGGATGGTCACGCCGTCCTGGAATACCGGCAGAGAGGGGTCAAGCGTGAGAAGTCCGTGCAGGGCTGCGGATACGACTTCCCGCGAATTGTCGTAAAGACCTTGGGAGAGCAGGAGGTAGAAATACAGATGTTGCGATTCCTGGCTCAGGGAGCGCAAGGGGAGATAGTCGGGTTCGCCGCTTTCCGCCGCGTCCGCGGCATCCCTCGGGGCCGCGCCTGCCGGGGCGACGAAGACAAAAAAACAGAGAAGCAACGCGGATGCGCCGCGCAAGGCCGCTCTGCAGGAGGCGGGCAGTGTTCTGTACAGGGCGGGCATTATTGTTCTATCCAGTCGCGTGAAAAATCCTTGATGTTCCTGAACAGATGGTCGCGCACCTTTTGCAGCAGGCGGGCCTCAATTTGGCGTACGCGCTCACGTGTTATATTGTAAAGATCGCCGATTTCCCGCAACGTGACCGGTTCGTCGGACAGCAACCGTTTTTCAAGTATAAATAATTCTTTTTCATTTAAAAGAGGTTTCAGCGAGGCGAGCCTCCCGTGCACAAGATGGGCTATCTCGGCGTCCGCTAAAGTATCCTCTATGCCCGGACCCAGAGCCGGTAAATAGTCCATGCGCGAAGCCCCGCCGGAATTTTCCTCGCTGACGGGCGCGTCCAGGGACATATCGGAGGCGTCCAGACGCTGTTCCATCTCAATCACCTGTTCCTCGGACACGTTCAGACGGGCGGCCAGGGTTGCCGAGTCCGGGACAAAACCCTGCGCCGTAAGCTGCCGGCGTTCTTTGTTCAGGTTGTAGAACAACTTGCGCTGAGTCTGGGTCGTGCCTACTTTGACCATGCGCCAGTTGTCCATGATGAACTTCAAAATATAGGCCTTGATCCAGAAAGAGGCGTAATAGGAAAATTTGATGCCCTTGTCCGGGTCGAATTTGCTGACTGCCCGCACCAGACCGACGTTGCCTTCCTGCACCAGATCCAGAACATTCTGCATCCAGCGGCGTTGGAAATCCATGGCTATGCGCACCACGAGGCGCAGATGCGAGGACACAAGCCGAAAGGCGGCATCCGGGTCGCCGGTGTCGCGTACCCGGCGGGAGAGTTCGCTTTCCTCTTCCGCCTTCAGCAAAGGAAAACGGTTAATCTCGCGCAGATAGGTTTGGAGGCTGTCGCGGGTTTTCTCAGGGGGCCTGCGCAGGAAGGGCGCCAAGGCATCCGTGCAGGACGGGGCCGGACAGAGCAGAGGGGCGGAAAGGATTTCGGCCGGTTCCGCATAGGTGTCCTCTGCAAGAACAGCGGCATCGTCAAAGGGTTCCTCGAAATCGGGGGCGCATTCTTCGTCTTCCCGGACGGACAATTCCGTTTCGGGGCTGTCGGCGGTCGTGCCGGCCGTTTCTTGTGTTGCGCTTACATTGAGCCGGCCGCTTGTGCCGGGGTCGGATTTTATTTTATTTGCGGACATTTTCGTCAGTTGCGGCTCTTATTTGGATTTCAGATGCAACAGTGCCACATTGTTAATCTTCAATCGGAATTATACGGAAAAAGGCGTCCGGAGTCAGACCGGGGATATTCCCTCCTCTCCATGAAATGCGCCGAGGCGCCGGCGGTGCGACGCCTTGATTGAACGGGAACGCCGATTCGGCTACTATAGAATTTTTATTTGTTCTTTTCAATATTTTTCAGTACATCCCGAACAGGGCGGCGCCTGCCGGGGCAACCGCCCGCAAAGCGTACAAAAATTTTTATATGGGAGTGCCTCGGTGAGTGATTTTCGGAGTGCGCTTGCATCGGGCGCGCGTATTATTTTCGATGGCGCCATGGGCACCATGCTGCAGACAAGGGGCCTCGCGCCGGGACGCAACCCTGAAGAATTCTGCATGGAACGGCCGGATATCCTGCGTTCGATACACACGGGCTATGTCCGTGCCGGGGCGGATGTTCTGACTACCAATACATTTGGCGGAACCCGCCATAAGCTGCCCCCGGCGCTGCGCGTCGGGGAGTTCAATCGGCGTATGGCGGAAGAAGCGCGCAGGGCGGTTGCGGAGAGCGGCGCGGAACGGCGCGTCTTTGTCGCCGGCAGCATCGGCCCGACCGGCAAGTTCCTTAAACCGCTTGGAGATCTGTCGTTCGCCGTAATGGTCGAAGCCTTCAGGGAACAAATCCGCGGACTTATGGAAGGCGGGGTTGATCTGCTCATCGCGGAAACGCATTTCGATCTGGCCGAGGCCAGGGCTGTGGCCGTGGCCGCCCGCCGCGAAGGGAAGCTGCCTCTGGTCCTTTCCATGACCTATGAGGCCGGACGCACGCTGACCGGGTCTTCCGTGGAGGTCTGCGCCGTCACCATTGCCAACCTCGGCGCGGACGTCATCGCAATGAACTGCAGCGCGGGCCCGCAGGAGATGCGCGGCGCCGCGACGGATCTGCTGCGTTTCTCGCCCGCGCCCGTGCTTATCCAGCCCAATGCCGGTCTGCCGCAACTGCGGGACGGCGAAACGATTTTTCCCTTGGGGCCGGACGAGTTCGCCCGGCTTACGGCGGAGTTCGCGCGCCCGGAAAATTCCGGCGGGGCGCAGTGCCTCGGCGGGTGCTGCGGCACCACCCCGGAGCATACGGCGGCCCTGAAGAAAGCCCTTGACGCCATGCCTCCCCCCGGTCCAAGGCCCGCGCAAAACGGCATAGCCCTTAGCTCCAGATCGGGCTTAGTCCGCATCGGGACGGGACAACCCCTGTGCGTTATAGGGGAACGCATCAATCCCACCGGGAAAAAGCGGCTCTCGGCCGAACTCAAGGCCGGGGAACTCACAACGGCTTTGCGTCTTGCCGACGAGCAGGCGGGAAGCGGGGCTTTAATTTTGGATGTCAACGTGGGCGCGCCTATGGCGGATGAAGTCCTCTGTCTGCCGGCACTGGTTTCGCGCTTGCAGACGCGCGTCGCTCTGCCCCTGTCCCTGGATTCCTCCAATATGGACGCCGTGGAAAAGGCTCTGGAAGAGTATCCGGCCTCCGCCCTGGTCAACTCCATAAGCGGGGAAGAAGGGCGCATGGAACGCATGGGACCGCTCTGCAGGGATTTCGGGGCGCCCTTTATCCTTCTGCCCCTGCGCGGCAGGAAGTTGCCGGTAAAAGCCGCGGAGCGCATCGCCATACTTGAGGATATGCTGGAACGCATGGACGCATTGGGAGTGCCGCGCCGTCTCGCTGTGGCGGACGCCCTGGTGCTTGCCGCGTCGTCGAATCCTGATGCCGGCAGGGAGTGCTTGGCCTTTATCGCCTATTGTGTTGAAAAATTGCGACTGCCGGTGCTTTGCGGACTTTCCAACATATCCTTCGGTCTGCCGGCCCGCGGGCTGCTCAATGCTTCTTTTCTCTCACTATGCGCGGGGGCGGGGCTGAACGCCTGCATTGCCGATCCGACCAATCCCTGCATCGCCGATGCCGTGGCGGCCTGTAATCTGCTTCTGGGCCATGACGCCGGGGCAGAGCGCTTTATCAGGCTCTATGCGGATCGGCAGGATGGAGGTCCCGCCGGGGCACCGCGCGGCATGCCGGAAACGCATGAGTCCAGCCCTCCTCCGACCCTGAAAGATGCCGTGATCTCCGGTCGGCTGGAAACAGCGGAAACACTCACCCGTGCCGCCCTCGAAGCTGGGGAAGATCCCTTCGCCATAGTGGGGGAACGGCTGATTCCCGCAATCAACGAAGTCGGAGCCAGATATGAGCGCAAGGAATTTTTTCTGCCCCAACTCATACGCGCGGCCGAAAGCATGCAGGCGGCTTTCAGGGTACTGCGGCCGCTGCTGGAAAAAGATGCGCGAGCGGAGCGGCAGCCGGTGATTGTGCTCGCCACCGTCGAGGGCGACATTCACGACATAGGCAAGAATATAGTTGCGCTGTTGCTGGGAAACCACGGCTTTGAAGTGGTGGATCTGGGCAAGGACGTAAGCGCCGCGCGCATAGTGGAGGCAGCGGAAACGCACAACGCGTCTCTGATAGGGCTGTCCGCCCTCATGACCACCACAATGGTGCGGATGCGGGATACCATCGAACTGGTAAAGGAAAAAGGACTGCACCAGAAGGTAATGGTGGGCGGAGCCGTGGTTACGGAGGATTTCGCCGGGTCGATAGGCGCTTACTATTCCGACGATGCGGTCGGCGCGGTACGTCTGGCCCGCAGCCTGCTGCCCGCTTCCGCCTGACGGAGAAGGCGCCGGGGATTCCGCCGCCGAAGCTCAGCTTGCTTTCGGACGGACAAACGGGTAAGCCTCTCCGACAGACAAATCTCTCACATGCCGGAATCTCCGTTCCCTGCCTGAATGCGCCATACAATCCGCAACCGGCGCAGGCCGGCCGGTTGACCCTGTCCGGACGGACGGGAACCGGGCTGATTATTCCTTCCTGAAGGGATAAATTTGAAGGGTATCGTCAATAAATTTACAACAGCTTGAAATAACTTGATGATTTTGGAAACCCCGTTTTACGATTCTTAATGATTTCATATAGTTAGCATCTCATGTCGCCGGCATCAAGGCCGTAAAGAGAATTTTGATGAACCCGTCGGAAATTTTCATCCGCCGCCCGGTGGCCACCACCCTGATCATGCTCGGCATCATGATGGCCGGTATCATGGGCTATCGACTTCTGCCGACCGCCGCCTTGCCGACTGTGGATTTTCCGACTATTGCGGTTATTGTGGATTACCCCGGCGCGGGTCCGGAAACCATGGCGTCTTCCGTGGCCACACCTTTGGAAAAGCAGTTTTCCACCATAGCCGGCCTGGATTCCATGATTTCCGTCAGCAACCTCGGCCGGACGCGCATTACCCTTCAGTTTGCCTTGGAACGGGATATTGACGCCGCGGCCCTGGATGTGCAGACGGCCATCTCGACGGCCATGCGGCGCCTGCCGGCGGATCTGCCGACTCCCCCGAGTTTCAGGAAGGTCAACCCCGCCGATTTGCCCGTTTTTTACCTCGCCATGTATTCGCCCACCATGCGTCTGACCGATGTCAACGAATATGCCGAAAATCTTGTGGCGCAGCGCTTGTCCACGGTGAAAGGCGTGTCCCAGGTTTCCGTATACGGTCAGCTTAAATACGCGGTGCGCGTGCAGGTGGACCCGGAAGCCGTTGCCTCGCGCAACATAGGCATAGACGAAATAGCCGGCGCATTGCAGGAGGGCAACTCCAACCTGCCCGTCGGTTCCCTGAGCGGCAGGGTGCGTGAATACACGGTGCAGAGCACCGGCGCATTGTACAAGGCGGATGAATACAAGCCGCTGATCGTCGCCTGGAGGGGCGGCGCGCCCGTGCGCCTCTCGGAAATCGCCACGGTCATAGACAGCGTGGAAAACGACCGCAGGGCGGGATGGTACAACGAATTCCGCGCCTTTACCCTGGCCGTTGAACGCCAGCCGGGCGCGAATACCGTGGAACTGGTGGACAATATCAAGAAAGTGCTGCCGGAACTGCGCAGACAGGTACCCGCCTCCATTGAGTTCAAGGTGCTTTACGACCGTTCGGAGAGCATCCGCGAGGCCGTGAACGACGTGCAGTTCACCATGTGCCTGACCGTATGTCTGGTGGTCATGGTGATTTTCGTCTTTTTGCGCAACCTTTCGGCAACGCTCATACCGAGTCTGGCCGTGCCCCTGTCCATTGTCGGGGCCTTTGCTTTTATGTACGTACTCGGTTTTTCGCTGAACAATCTCTCCCTCATGGCCCTGACCCTGTCCGTGGGTTTCGTGGTGGACGACGCCGTGGTTATGCTGGAAAACATAGTCCGGCACATGGAAATGGGTAAAAAACCCATGCAGGCGGCCAGGGACGGCTCCAAAGAGGTAGGATTCACTATCCTTTCCATGACCCTTTCCCTGGTGGCGGTATTTATTCCCGTGCTCTTCCTCGGCGGGATCGTGGGCAGGCTGTTCCACGAGTTCGCCCTGACCATAGCCCTGACCATACTCATGTCCGGGCTGGTTTCCCTGACCCTGACTCCCATGCTGTGCAGCCGTTTTCTGCGTCCCATGAACAACGCTGAACGCCAGGAGGGATTGTCCGGCAGAGCGGAGCGGATTTTCACCGGGGCCTTGACCTTTTATGAAAAAACCCTGCGTGCGGCGATGCGGGCGCGTTTCGCCTTCCTGTTGCTTTCTTTCGGCATCATCGGCCTGACGGCATTTCTGTTTGTCGCGGCGCCCAAAGGTTTCCTGCCCACTGAAGACACAGGGCAGATCGTCGTGCGTACGGAAGGCCAGCAAGGCAGTTCCCTGGCAAATATGCAGGCGCACCAGGAACAGCTCGTGGAAATCGTCCGCAAAAATCCCTATGTGGACCGTTACATGTCCGTCATCGGCGCGGGCGGCGGCGCCAATTTTACGCATGAAGGGTTTATCGCGCTCAGTCTTATCGACAGGGCGGACCGGCCGCACGCCTCGGAGATCATCCGGCAGATCAGGCCCCTGTTGGAAAATGTTCCCGGCATACGCACCTACACCGCCCTGCCTCCGCCCATCCGCATCGGCGGCGCGGCAACCAAGAGCCTGTATCAGTTCACCATGCAGAGTCCGGATATGGACCTGCTTTACCGGGATGCCCGGACTTTTTACGAAAAAGTTCAGGATCTTGCCGAAGTGCAGAATGTTTCCACCGACCTTTTGCTTTCAAATCCTGAAGTGCGGGTCAAAATACTGCGCGACAAGGCATCGGCTCTGGGCATCACCGCCGGGCAGATTGAAACCGCCCTCTCGCTGTCCTACAGCACGCGTGAGGTGTCCACCATATTGGCGCCCAATAATGATTTCCAAGTCATACTGGAGCTTGAGCCCAAGTTCAGGGATCAGCCGCGCACCCTGGAGCTTCTGCATGTGCGTGCGCCCTCCGGCCGGCTGGTGTCCCTGTCCACCCTAGTGGAAGTGAGCACAGGAGTCGGGCCTATGGTGGTGAACCATCTCGGGCAGATGCCGTCGGTAACGGTTTCCTTCGACCTTCGGGAGGGCGTTTCTTTGAGCGAGGCTGTGGAAAAGGTGCAGGACACGGCGCGCACGACCTTGTCCGATTCCATAAGCACCAGCTTCCAGGGCACGGCCCAGGCGTTTCAGTCCTCGTTTGAAAACCTCTGGCTCTTGCTGGCCATGTCCATATTCGTCATCTACATTGTGCTCGGCATACTCTATGAAAGCTTCATACATCCGGTTACCATACTTTCCGGGTTGCCTGCGGCCGGGGTCGGGGCTTTGGCGACCTTGCTCATTTTCGGAAAGGACTTGGACATATACGGTTTTGTCGGGATCATCATGCTCATTGGCATCGTCAAAAAAAATGCCATAATGATGATAGATTTCGCGCTTGAAGCCCAGCGGGGCGAAAACGCGGACGCGGAATCTTCCATCATCCGCGGCGCGCTGGTGCGCTTCCGGCCGATCATGATGACCACCATGGCCGCCCTGATGGGCACTTTGCCCATCGCGGTCGGATACGGCGCGGGCGGGGAAGCCAGACAGCCTCTCGGGCTTGCCGTGGTCGGGGGTCTCTGTGTTTCGCAGGTGCTGACCTTATATCTGACGCCCGTGTATTATTATTACATGGACAAGCTGCAGAGATACGTCAGGAGCGGGAAAAGGGGGAAGACCGCGTGAAAGGTCACATACGTTTGGACAGGGAGTCCGGTACCCTGGTCCTGTTGGATCAGCGCATGTTGCCGGTCTCCGAGGAGTATTTTTACTGTCGCGATACGCGTGATCTGATCTATGCGATACAGGAAATGGTCGTGCGCGGCGCGCCTGCCGTCGGCGTTGCGGCCGCCTTCGGCTGTGTCCTGGCGGCGCGGGAAACGGCGGCCGATTTTTCCGCCCTGCGGGAGGGGGCTGACGATCTTGACGCGTTGCTTGACGCCCTTGCCTCGGCCCGTCCCACGGCCGTCAACCTCTCCGGGGCGGTTGCCCGCATGAGAAAGGTCCGGCAGGATAATGATCCTGAGAGCTTTTCCGAACTCATTGCCCTGTGGGAAGCCGAAAGTGAGCGCATATACAGGGAAGACGAAGCGGTGAACAGGCGCATAGGCGCTTTCGGGGCCGAACTGCTGGCCCCGGGTGATGTCGTGCTGACGCACTGCAATGCCGGCGCACTGGCGACGGCCGGTTTCGGAACGGCTCTGGGCGTGATTTATACAGCCCGTGAACAAGGCAAGGACATCAGGGTCATAGCCGACGAAACGCGGCCCCTGCTGCAGGGGGCCAGACTCACCGCGTATGAACTGCATAGAAACGGTGTGCCTGTTGTCCTGGCCTGCGACAATGCCTGCGCTCTGCTCATGCGCAAGGGCATGGTGCAGAAAGTGGTTACCGGCGCGGACCGCATTGCGGCCAACGGGGACACGGCCAACAAAATAGGAACTTACGGCGCGGCTCTGCTGGCGGAAGCGCACGGCATACCTTTTTACGTGGCGTCTCCTCTGTCCAGCGTGGACATGCAAACTCCGACCGGCGACGATATACCGATAGAAGAACGGCCGGAAAGTGAGATTACTTATTTCGGCAGCCGGCGCATAAGCCCGGAAGGCGTCGGGGCATACAATTTCGCTTTCGACGTTACCCCGGCCCGCCTGATTTCCGGCATCATCACCGAAAAAGGGGTCCTGCGCGCTCCCTATGAGCAAAGCCTTGCCGGTGCTTTTACAGATTCCCGCGCGCCAATCTGAACGCTGGCCGCCGGGTCGGCACCGGGACAAGCGAATGAAAAAGCGATAACATTTTGAAGTGACAAGAATTTTTGAGGGGGTGACTTGGGGATGTTATTGTCGCACGAAATCATTGAGAGACAACGAATTTCAGATGCCGGAGCATTTCAGAATTGAGAATGCTCAAAAAGATATGGATTGCCGCGCGGCCTTGCCGCTCGCAATGACAATCCTCTGTGCAATGAGAACTCACCGACATTCATGATGACCCTGAGGGTTTCTGAAGGTCTCAGAATGACAAGACAGTAAGCGCGGCAGTTTATGGGCTGGCCGAACTTTTTGCTGAGTTCAGCCGGCAATTCTACAGCATTTTACGCTTGAGACAGTTGCTTACGGCGAGTAAATCCCGCCTGCAGCTGGCTCGCGGCAGGGGTTTGCCTGCAAACCCGCGCAACGAGATTGGAGCAGGCGGGCTTTGCCCGCCGCAAGCGACAATCTCAAGCGTAAAATGCTCTAACGGCGCGTATAAGAAACTGGTAGTTATACCAACCCGGCGGGCTTGATGAAGAAATTATAAAGGCATTGCGGAGGCAGGGGCAGCAACAGCGCCCTCCGACGGGATCTTTATGGCCCATTCTCGGGCGCTGCTGCCCTGCGACAAAGGCATCAGGATAGGCTTGACAGGGGACCACATAAGGAGCTGCAAGGACGCAGTTTTGAAGTGAAAATCGAATAAGGTGAAGAAGCCGCCAAAAAAAACCGGCCCACCCTCAGTCAATCCCCATAGCCGCCCCGATCAGGAGCAGCACGGCAATGGGGCCGTTCAGGGCAAAGGCGAACCCGGCTTTTTCAAGACGCCCTTCCCCGACGATGCGGTGTTCCCACAGGAACAGGGCGGCGGTCAGCGCCAAAGCCGCGTTCCAGCCCAGAGCCTGCTTGTACTCCAGACCGGCAAGGAAAAGGAAAATGACCGTGTTCACATGGCAGAAGGCGGAAATATGCAAGGCGGGACCGACGCCCGAGCATGCGGGCAGGGAATGCACCCCGTTCGCGCGGTCGAAGTCCAGATCCAGGCAGGCGTAAATGATGTCGAAACCCGCTATCCAGAAGAGAACGGCAAAACCGGGCAAAAGGCAGTCAGGATCAAAGACCGGCGAGACGCTCAACGCTCCGGCCACGGGGGCAAGACCGATGACCGCGCCGAGCAGGAAATGGCAGAAGCGGGTGAAGCGTTTGGCATAGCTGTACAACGCAGCGAAGGCCATTGTCGGGAAGGCGAGGGCTAGGCAGACGGAGTTGATCGCCGCGCAGGAGACAATGAAACCCGTCGCCGTGGCCGCGCAAAAAAAACAGGCGCCGCGGAGACTTATTTCACCCGTGACCAGAGGCCGACCGGCGGTGCGGGGATTTTTACGGTCCAGGGGCAAGTCCGCAATGCGGTTAAAGGCCATGGCGAAGGAACGGATGCAGACCATGGCCGTAGTCAGGGGCAGCAGCACGTCCGGCCCGGGCAGAGAGCGCGCGGTCAGCAACGCCCCGACATAGGCGAAAGGCAGAGCGAACACGGAATGCTCCATCTTGACCATGCGGCAGATTGCAAGGAACTTCCTGAACAACATGAGAAACTTTCCGCTCGGCATAAGGACGGCTCGTTTTAACATGCTCTAGGAGCCTGTCGGACTTTGCCTTAAAATATTTATAACATACTGAAATTATTATATACGGCTTTCATTGATCGGATTTGCTATATATAAAAATATCAGTATGTTACAGAAAATA
>JAISRC010000042.1 GCA_031273845.1 Desulfovibrio sp. | reverse complement strand
CGCGGCGGAGGCCGGTTCACCTTTGCCGTGAACGAGCATGTCGCTCCCTATGTGGGCGCGGCCTATGAGTATGAGTTCAGCGGGGAAGCGAAGGCGACCACATACGGCAGGAGCATAGAAGCGCCCGACCTCACAGGGTCCACAGTGGCAGGCGAGATAGGCGTGACCCTGATCGGCGGCGAAGAAGCGCCCCTGAGTCTGGACCTCGGTGTGCAGGGCTATACGGGAATGCGTGAGGGCGTGACAGGGAGCCTGCAACTGAAACTTGAGTTTTAGCGCATTTCAAAATTACACAATGCCCTGGAATAAACACAGGACAGGAGTTTTATGGGCGATGCCGCGAAATACGACTGCGATCTGCTGATCAGCGCCGATTACCTGATCGCCTCGGCGTCTCCGGCGGCCGGGATTTCCGGGCACCGCATAATTGAAGACGCGGCCCTTGCCGTAAGCGGCGGACGGGTCATCGCCGTCGGAACCCGCACCGGGTCGGCGGACCGCAAGGCGAAACGCCGTCTGGACCTCGGCAGATCCCTGATCCTGCCCGGTCTGGTCAATGCCCATACCCACATCGCCATGACCTTTCTCCGCGGTTCGGCGGACGATCTGCCGCTGAAGGAATGGCTGACGCGCTGTATTTTTCCCAGGGAACGGCGCCTCACCCCGGAGATAGTGGAACTCGGGGCGCTGATCGGTTGCGCGGAACTGATCCGCACAGGTTGCACGGCCTTTGCCGACATGTATCTGTTTGAGGACGCCGTGGCGGCGGCCGTGGACAGGGCCGGGCTGCGCTGTCTCATGGGCGAGGCCGTATTCGGCTTTCCCACGCCGGCCTCGGCCTCGGCGGAACAGGCCTTTGACAAGGTGCGCGGACAGGCGGAGCGCTTCAGGGGACACAGCCGGTTGCGCGTTGCGGTCATGCCGCATACCGTTTACACTACGGGCGAAAAAATTTTGCGCTCCTGCCTGGATCTGGCGGACGAACTCGGCCTACCCCTGCATCTGCACGTTGCGGAAACCGCCGGCGAGGCGGAAGACTGCCGCAAGGCCCACGGCAAAGGGCCGGTGGCATACTGCCGCGATCTCGGCCTGTTGCGGCCGACGACGACCCTGATCCACTGCGTTGTCCCTGACGAGGATGAACTCGACATGATAGCCGCCTCGGGGGCGCAGGTTGTACACAACCCGCGCAGCAACATGAAGCTGGCTTCGGGCGTCGCGCCGGTTCCGGCCATGCTCCGGCGCGGCATCCTGCCCGGCCTGGGCACGGACGGAGCGGCAAGCAACAACGCTCTGAACATGTTTGCGGAAATGAGCGCCTGCGCCTTGCTGCACAAGGGGTACAGCCGGGATCCCACGGTCTGTCCGGCCGCAGCGGTGCTGGATATGGCGACCACGGGCAGCGCTGCCGCCCTGTCCTGGCCGGGACTGGGGCGTATCTTTCCCGGCGGGCCGGCGGATCTTGTCGCCCTTGACCTTCATTCGCCCAATTTCCTGCCGCTGTACAACCCCTTCTCCCACATCGTCTATGCGGCAAGCGGATTTGAAGTGCGCCTGAGCATGGCGGAAGGGCGCATATTGTACGAAGACGGCGTTTTCAAAACCCTGGATTTTCCTGAACTGTGCAGAGAAGCGGAGAAACTGAAGCAGTGGGTATCGGAGAAATGCTGAGCGCGCCGGAACGCGCATCGACAAAGCACAACGCGGCGAAACGCAGATCGTCAAAGCGCAATACGGCGGAGCGCACACCGACAATGAACAACGCGGCGGAACATACGCCGTCAACGCGAAACGCGGCTCCCGGCATGCCGGCCGGGGGAGAAGCGGAACAAATCCGCCCCCTGATATTGAGCGGGGGCAGCGGCACCCGCCTCTGGCCCCTTTCCCGCGGCCTTTATCCCAAACAATTTATGGATATGGGAGGGGACAGCCTGTTCGCGCAGACCTCGGCCCGCGCGCTGACCCTGCCGGGCTGCGCCCCTCCCATAGTGATCTGCAACGAGAAACACCGTTTTCTGGCTGCGGCGGTGTTGCAGGAACAGGGGCGCACGCCCGGCCTGGAGGCGGCTTCCCGCGCATCCATACTGCTGGAGCCCGTCGGGCGCAACACAGCTCCGGCCATTGCCCTCGGAGCGCTGGCCGCGCTGGAGGAGGGCGGGGACCCTCTGCTTCTGGCCCTGAGTTCCGACCATGTCATCTCCCCGCAGGAAGCCTTTGCGGAAGCCGTGCTTCAGGCCCGCGTGGGGGCGAAAGCAGGCAGGGCGGTGGTCTTCGGCGTGGAGCCGACAGGGCCGGAAACGGGCTTCGGCTATATCCGGCAGGGAGAGGAAATTCTGCCGGGCGTCTTTGCCGTCGCGCGCTTTGTGGAGAAGCCGGACAGGGCGGAAGCCGGGGCACTGCTGGCGGAAGGCGGATGTTTCTGGAACAGCGGCATGTTCATGTTCAGAGCTTCGCTGTATCTTGAGGAACTGGCCGCCCATGCGCCCGATGTTCACAGGGTCTGCCTTTCCGTATGGCGGAAGCGGAGCAGAGATCTGGACTTTATCCGGTTTTCCGCCGGCGATTTCGCCGCCTGTCCGGATATTTCAGTGGATTACGCGGTCATGGAGCGCACGGACAAGGCCTGCATGGTCAGGCTCAAGGCCGGCTGGAGCGATATGGGCTCGTGGGAATCGTTTTATGAGGCCGCTTCCAGAGACGACTGCGGGAATGCGGCGATGGGCGACGTGGTGCAGCTTCAGACCCGGAACTGCTACCTGCACGGCAGTCACAGGCTGGTGGCCGCCCTGGGTCTGGAGGACATCAGCGTGGTGGAAACGGCGGATGCCGTGCTGGTGATGCCGCGCAACCGCAGCCAGGACGTCAAGCTCCTGCTTGACGAGTTGAAAAAATGCGGACGCCCGGAAACGGACACCCATCTGCGCGTGTTTCGCCCTTGGGGGCACTTTGAAACCCTGGTGCTGGGCGACCGCTTCCAGGTGAAGCGCATCGTCGTCAACCCCGGCGGGGTGCTTTCCCTGCAGATGCACCACCACAGGGCCGAACACTGGGTGCTGGTGCGCGGCACGGCCCGAATAACCGTTGACGATACGGAGCGCATCGTCAAGGAGGATGAATCCACCTACATACCCTTGGGGACCACCCACAGGCTGGAAAATCCCGGACGTATCCCGTTGGAAATTATTGAGATCCAGACGGGCGCCTACCTGGGTGAAGACGACATAGTGCGTTTTGACGACGTTTACGGCAGGGATGCGTTCAAACCCTGACCGGGCGGGTTCATTTTTAATTCAAAATTGCAAAATTATGGGCAGAGCTATATTATTAGAGCATTTTCAACACTCCGCTCCGCTTCATTCAGAATGACAAGAAAGTTGCGCTTCGCGGAACCTGCTCTGAGGCTTCCGCAGGGTTCAGAATGACAAGCGAAGAAGCGCGGCGGATTATGGTCAAAGGCAGGTGTTTGACCGGTTTTCATGCCCCGTCCTCCGCTTCCCGCAAAACAGCCGCACAGCGCGGACACAGATCCGGGTGCGCCGGATCGGAACCGAGTTCCCTGCTGTATATCCAGCAGCGTGTGCATTTCACCCCGGCGGCAGGGCGGACAAGAATCCGCAGGTCGTCGAGGTTCTCCGCCCGGACAGCCTCCGCAGGCGCATCTTCCAGGGGTCGCAAGGCAAAACCGGAGACAATGAACAGCGCGCGCAGGTCCATCCCCAGGGCCGGCAAATCCCCGGCCAGGGCATTGCCGGCGTAAAGCGTCACTTCCGTATCCAGGGCATGGCCTATTTGCCCGGCCTTGCGCAAAGGCTCTATGGCCCGCGTAATTTCCGAGCGTACATTCAGCAGGGTCTGCCTGCGGGCGACATCTTCCGCGCCCAGATAGAGCGTGTCCGACTCGCCGCCGGACAGGGCGAATACGGTCCCGACCTCCGGCTTCAGGGCTTCAGGCAGACCGGACAGAACTTCCTCGGCCGTGAACGACAGAACCGGCGCCATATCCGCCGTCAGAATAAGCAGTATGCGGTACAGGGCCGTCTGGGCGGATCTGCGTTCCCGGCTCCGGGGAGCGGAAGCGTACAGACGGTCCTTGATCACGTCCAGATAGAAGGCCGACAGATCGCTGACGCAGAGATTGTGCAGGGTATGGAATACCTTGTGGAATTCGTAACTTTCATAGGCGGCCTGTATTTCCCGGTGTGCGCGGCTGACCATGTCGAGGGCGTGCCGGTCCAGCGGGTCCATGTCCGCATCGGCCGTCATGTCTTCCCTGCCGAAATCATACAGGTTGCCGAGCAGATAACGGCAGGTGTTGCGGATGCGGCGGTAGGCGTCCACCAGACGTTTCAGTATCTCGTCCGATATGCGCACATCCTCGCGGTAATCCACGGAAGATACCCACAGGCGCAGGATTTCCGCGCCGTAGCGTGAAATGACCTCGTCCGGCACAATGACGTTGCCGCCGGACTTGGACATTTTCCTGCCTTCCCCGTCCACAACGTAGCCGTGCGTCAGAACTTCCCTGTAAGGAGGCACACGCCGCGTTCCCATGGACACGAGAAGGGAGGAATGGAACCAGCCGCGGTGCTGATCCGAGCCTTCCAGGTACATATCGGCAGGAAAACGGCATTCCGGGCGTTGCTCCAGAACAGCGGCAAAACTGGTTCCGGAGTCGAACCATACATCGAGAATATCCGTCTCCCGCCTCCATTCCGCGGCGCCGCACCGCGGGCAGGCAAGCCCGGCGGGGACTATTTCCTCCAGAGGGGCCTCAAACCAGTAATCGCAGCCCGTCGGGTACGCGGCGAAACGGTCCGCGATCTCCCTGCTCCAGGCGGCGTCATGCCAGGCCGTGCCGCAGGAGCGGCAGATAAGCGCGACAATGGGCACACCCCAGGTGCGCTGGCGTGAAATACACCAGTCAGGGCGATGTTCAATCATGGAATAGATACGTTCCTCCCCCCAGGCCGGAATCCAGCGCACGTCCTTGCGGACGGCTTTTAACGCCCTTTCGCGCAGGTAGTCGGCTTCCATGCTGATGAACCACTGGGTCGTGGCCCGGAAAATGACCGGCTTTTTGCAACGCCAGCAGTGCGGGTAGGAATGCCGGATCCTGTCTTCGCGGATCAGGCAGCCGACGGAGTTGAGCTTGTCTATGACGGCCGGGTCGGCTTCATCCACGCTCATGCCCCCGAAAAAGGGCACATCCGGGAAAAAACGGCCGTCGTCGTCCATGGGCGACAGGATTTCCAATCCGGCGGCAAGGGCGGCGTCATAGTCTTCACGTCCGTGACCGGGGGCGGTATGCACCACGCCCGTACCGGCGTCAAGCGTGACGTGCCCGGCGGTCACCACCGGGGACGGGCGGCCGTAAAAGGGATGTTCCGCGACAAGACCCTTGAGGTTCCCGCCCTTTACCCTGTGCAGGCTCTCGGCGTTGAGCCAGCCGAAGAGCCTCCGGCATTCGTCGAAGCGTTCATCGGCCAGTATGTAATATTCGCCTTCCACCCGGACCAGCACATAGTCGAAATCCGGATGCACGGCCACGGCCGTATTGTCCGGTATGGTCCAGGGGGTGGTGGTCCAGATGACAATGTATGTATGTCCGGGAACGGCTTCCGGCACATATTGTTTGAGTTTCTCGTCTTTGACGGGAAAACGCACATATATGGAGGGCGAACTGCGGTCATGGTATTCCACCTCTGCCTCGGCCAGCGCCGTACGACAGGAACTGCACCAGTGAACGGGTTTCTTGCTGCGGGTTACCGACCCGCCGGCCATAAAGTTGCCGAGTTCCCGGGCCGTGACCGCTTCATACTCCGGGTCCATGGAGATATACGGCTTGTCCCACACGCCGAGCACACCCAGGCGCTTGAATTCGTCACGCTGTATGTTCAGCCACTTGTATGCGTATTGACGGCAAGCCCCGCGCACCACCAGGGGGGGCAGGTTACGTTTTTTTTCTCCGAGTTCCTGTTCCACCTTGAGTTCAATAGGCAAGCCGTGACAGTCCCAGCCGGGCACGAATTCCGCGCGGAATCCCTGCATATTGCGGGACTTTACGATAATATCCTTGAGTATCTTGTTGAGAGCGGTGCCCAGATGTATATGCCCGTTGGCATAGGGCGGGCCGTCGTGCAGGACGAATACCCCCCTTTGTCCGCCGGATTTCACCATGTGCCCGTATGCGTCATCCTCTTCCCAACGCTTCAGGATTTCCGGTTCGCGCCGGGTCAGGTCGGCTTTCATGGGAAAAGAGGTCCGGGGCAGATTCAAGGATTTTTTGTAGTCGGCTTTGACGGGCTCGCTCATGGTTGCTCCATGCCCGGTGTTTCAGCGGAAAACCGGAGCATTCAAAGTTGAAAATGTGCAGCGCATTGTATTGACATGCGTATTGAAAAGCAAACTTTCAATGGACCGTAAAAGAGAACAAAGTTATTCGTGCTCAGACTCCGTCGCAACGCAATGTTATGTGCGCTATTTCCGAAGGTACGCCCAGACGGACCGGGAAGCCGTTCCACAACCCCGCGCCGGAACCGACATAAAGGCGCATTCCCTGCACCTGATACCAGCCGTAGAGATAACCTTCGTTGAATTCGGCGACAATCCGCCTCAGGCCCAGTATCTGCCCGCCGTGGGTATGCCCGGAAAGCTGCAGGTCAACGCCGGAGGCGGCGTTGTCCGCCGCGTCCGAAGGCCGGTGGGCCAGAAGTATGCGCACGGCGTCTTCCGGCGCGCCGTCCAGGGCCGCATCGCGGTCGGGCAGAGGCAGGCCGAAACGGGCCGCGGCGATGTCGGTCACTCCGGCCATGATCAGTTGCCGGCCCCCGATGTTCAGCACGCGCCGCTCGTTCAGAAGCATGTCCATGTCCAGAGCGGAAAAGGCGCGCATCCATGCTCGAAAATTCGAGTAATACTCGTGGTTGCCGGCGCAGGCAAAAACCCCGTGCCGCGCCCGCAATTTTTTCAAAGGCGCAACGCTTTCCGCCCGTCTTGAGGGCAGGCCGTCCACGATATCCCCGGTAACGACTATCAGGTCCGGTTCCAGCCCGTTGACGGTGTCCACAACGGCCTCCGTCCATTTCTGCAGCAACAGGGGCCCTATGTGCAGGTCGCTGATGTGCGCTATGCGCAGGCCGTCGAGTTCGGCAGGCAACCTCGGCAGGGAGCTTTGCGTTGCGCGCACCTGCGGGACTGTTATCCCGCCGCGTATGCCGTAAGCGGCCGGGATCACAGCCAGGCAGGTGCCCAGGAAAATGCGCCTGCCGGGGGAAAAGCCGCCTCCGCCCCGTTCGCCTGACCGTCCCGCAATGCGCCGCGCCGCGCGCGGGAGAAGCGCGGCCGCATCACGCAACAGAACCAGCAGAAAAAGAAACAGTGAAGATACCAGGAGCAGACTCTGCACTATCAGAACCGGACGCGGCAGTTCCGGCGAACTCAGGCCCCCGAAAAAGGCGCGGGCCAGAACGTGCTGTTGAGTGGCAAGCAGCAGGGCGAGCGCCGCAGCAATTTTGACCGGGCAGCTCGCGGGCAGGGGGAGAATCAGCCTGAAGAGCAGATAGAAAAAGACGAGTCCCCCGACGATGTGCAGCATGCTCATATTCTCAGGCGGCCGGCGGGGTATTTCCGGGCAGGTGTTTTTGCAGTTTTTCGAACAATTCTTCGGTATTGATCGGTTTGGCGATATGGTCGTTCATGCCGGCCTCAAGGCAGCTTTCCACATCTTCACGGAAGGTGTTGGCGGTCATGGCCACAATGGGTATTGTCGCGGCCTCGGGCAGGCCCAGGGCGCGGATGCGCCGCGTGGCCTCATAGCCGTCCATTTCCGGCATGTTGATGTCCATAAGAATGAGATCAAAGGCGCCGGGGTTGTCACTGAACAGCTTGACGGCCTCCAGGCCGTTTTCCGCGCAGGTGACGGCGGCCTCGGCCGGCTCCATGACGGCCAGCATGATCTCGCGGTTTATCTCCACATCTTCGGCAAGCAACAGCCTGCATCCGCGCACCCTGTCCGGCACGGACGGCTCGCCGTCACCGGATCTTTCCGTGCCGGCATCCGCGCCCGGAGCGGCGGAGTCTTCCGGCTCGACGGCGCCGGCATCCTGCCCGGTCCGGCCGCCGGCGCTTTCCGGGGCGGGCGCCCGCTCAACCGTAAAGCTGAAAGAGAATGTGGAACCTTTTCCGATCTCGGACTCGACCCGGATATCTCCGTGCATCAATTCGACGATATGCTTGGAAACGGCAAGACCCAGCCCGGTCCCGCCGAACCTGCGGGAAGATCCGGCATCCGCCTGCTCGAAGGGGCGGAAAAGCTTTCTCTGCACTTCGGGCGAGATTCCTATGCCGGTATCGGAAACCGCGATGCGGATCAGGCAGATGTTGTCGGTTTCGGCTTCAAGTGCGGCGTTGACGCTTATCGTTCCTTGCTCCGGGGTGAATTTTACGGCGTTGGAAAGCAGATTTGTGAAAATCTGGGTAAGGCGCTGTTCGTCCGAAATGATCTGTTGCGGTATTTTTTCGTCCAGACCGACCGTGATATTTTGTCTTTTTTCGCTTATTTTGAAGGCAAAGAGCACGATGGCGCGATCAATCATCTCGGAGAACGAAAATTCATCAAAGAACAGTTCAAAGTTTCCCGTTTCAATTTTGGACATGTCCAGAATATCGTTGATGACGCCCAGAAGGTGTTTGGCGGCATCCTGTATCCTGTTCAGGCAGTCTTCCTTTTTTTCGGCGCTGGGGGTGGATTTGGCGATGCCGGTCATGCCGATGATGGCGTTCATCGGCGTGCGCATTTCATGGCTCATGCGCGAGAGGAAGCTGCTTTTGACGCGGTTTGCCTCTTCGGCTTCCGTCTTGCGTATTCTCAGTTCCTCCGTGCGTTCGGCGACGCGCAGTTCGAGGTTTGAGGCCAGGGCGGCCAGGGCGGACTCGGCCTTGTACCTGACCTGCATGTCGCCGGAAATATGGTGCAGACATACGCCGATGCCGACGATGCCGGCGCACCACAACAGAACAAGCGACATGAAGATGGTTTTTTCGGCGGCCTCCGCGGCCTCAAGATAGGGGCCGACGGGTACCGCCGTGCTGATGCCTCCGCACAACTCGCCCACGGCGTATCCCTGCGAAGTGTGGCAGGCGAGGCAGCTTTCCGCCGTAGTCAAGCCGCGCATCAGACGTATGGAGTCAACCCCGTCTGTCCGCACCCTGTCGCTGACTTCGTCCGCATGGTTTTTTTCCAGACGCGCCAGCGCTTCGGACTCCCATGCGTCCGGGGCGTTTTTGTCGTTGAAAGGCGTCCTGCTTGTGATATGCCCCATGGCGCTCCGGTTCCGGTTGCCCATCTCGTGCATGATGATCGCCATGTAGGCGGGGTTCAACCGGGCGAGCATGTCGTCGAGCTGCCGCAGAGTTTCGGCGCTGTCCGCCGGCCGGCCGGCGGTCGGGGCCGCCTCCTGCGCGGCCTGGGTAAAAATGCCGTTGTACAGGGAGTCTATGTCTTTGCCGAGCAGCGTGCGCGCCTGTATCCGGGCCGAATCCAGAGCGTGCTTTTCCACTTGCTCTATGTTGTACCACAGGGAAAACAGGATGCACGCCGTCCAGCCCGAAGCCAGCAACAGCGTAAAGACGCGCAACCGGAAGATGCCGCGCTTTTGGGAGGCGTCGATATCGTCATGCTCCGACTGTGTGCCGAGCCCGGTTTCGCTGTCTGCGTCAGTCATGGCAAGGTATTTTTGCTGTTTTATGATCTTTGACGGCATGCGCCGTCCGCGCCTGTTGCGGGGAACATTTTCAAACCCGTTGCGCTTCGGCGGCGGACGCGGTCACAACAAAAAGAGGGTCGCCAGCCCGAGGAAAAGAAAAAAACCCGCTCCGTCCGTGATTGCCGTCAAAAAGATGCTTGAAGCCTGCGCCGGGTCGCGCCCCATTTCCTTGAGGAGCACGGGGATGGATGCGCCGGCCAGCGCGCCCAGCACCATGTCCGTCAGGAGCGCCGCGGCCATGACTCCGGCCAGATCCGTCCGCCCCGTAAGAAGCGATAAGGACGCCAGAATCAGTATACCCAGAATAAGGCCGTTGGCAAGGCCGATTTTACCTTCGCGCCGCACGGCGTTCCATGCTTTGCGACGCGAGAATTTGTCCGTGGCCAGAGTGCGGATCATCACCGCCAGCGCCTGTTGCCCGGTGTTGCCTGCCTGGTTGGCCACCATGGGCATGAAGACGGCCAGCACGGCCATCTGCTCAATGGTTCCGTCGAACAGGTAGACGACGCAGGCCGCCAGAGCGGAGTTCAGCATATTGACGATGAGCCAGGGCAGGCGCATTTTCACCGATTCCAGCCAGGGGGTTTCGGGGCTTTCGTCCAGCCCCGCGCCCACCATGCCCAGCATGTCCTCGCCGGCCAGATCGTTGATGATGTCTATCACGTCGTCGTGGGAAATGACTCCCAGAAGCCGCCCTTCACGGTCCACAACGGGCAGGGCCATGAAATTGTAGCGGCCGATGACCCGGGCGACTTCCTGGCGGTCCGTGTCAAAGGTGACGGAGATCGGCTCCCTGTCTTTCAGGGCGTCCTTCAGCGGCATGCCGGGCGGGCAGAGCATGAGATCGCGCAGAGAAAGTACGCCGGTGAGTACGTCGTTGCCGTCCACGATGTACGCGTAATAGGGTATCTCTTTGTCGGCCAGTTCCGCGCGTATTTTGCGTATGGCTTCGTCGGCGGAAATGTGTTGTTCCAGAATGATTATTTCCGTATTCATGACCCCGCCCGCCGTTTCCGGGTCAAAGGCCATGAGGCTGCGTATCTCTTCCGCGTCCGCCCTGTGCAGCTTGCTCAACAGGGCGTCGCTGTGGTCTTCGTCAAGTTCGTCCAGGACATCCGCGGCGTCGTCCGGGGACATTTCCCCCACGATGCCCGCCGCCGTGTCCGTGTCCAGGTTCTCCAGCAATTCCACGCGGATGTGTTCGTCCAGTTCGGCAACTGCTTCCGCGGCCTCCTCAAGGGGAAGGGCCGTCAGCAGATCCACCTGTTCCTTGAGACTCAAGTGTTCCAGGTGTTCGGCCATATCCGCCGGATGATACAGGTCGGCGCCCGGCCCATCGGGATTTCCGTCCGGAGGAAGCTTTGCCGTCCCGGTCTGTTCCGGCGGCTTTTCTGAGGAGGGCATCCCGAAAAAATTTTTGCTCATCGGCAACTCGTTGAGGAAGATGGGAAAAAAGAAAAAAAACCGGGGACACTGAACCGGGGACAAGAACCCTTGACGAAGCCGGGTCTATGCCGCACAGTATTTCGGCTTCGCCGAAAATTCCTTTACGGTTTGAAAGCTCTCCCTTCAGGGAGATTCCCGCTTGACTCCCGGCCTTGCCGGGGGCACATTCCCCCCATCCTATCCGGGGGAAAGGAAAACAGCCCGGCTTTTTTGCCTGCCGGGACGGAGTCGGTCGGCCGGCGGCGGAACCGGGTGTGAATTGAAATATTATGCAACAGTATCATTTAAGCCGGTCGTACACAATCCATGCCGAGAGCTTCTTTCGATGATTTTTTCACGGGTCCCGCCCGTGATCATCTGATGCGGACCGTCAGGGAAGCCCTGGCGGAAGACGGCGCCGATGTCGCCGGCAACGCCGTTTTCGGCGTCCGCGACGTATTGCGCGCCGAAATAATCGCCAAAGAGGACACGGTCCTTGCCGGTCTGCCCCTCTTGCCCGTGATCCTGGCCGAAACAGCCGTGCTGGAGCCGGGCGCGTGGAAAACATCGGCATACGCGGAAGACGGAGATGAGCTTTGCGCGGGCACAAGGGCGGCCTCTGTCGAGGGGAGTGCGCGCGTAATTTTGCGGGCGGAGCGCGTGATTCTGAATTTTTTGTGCCGGCTTTCAGGCATAGCCGCCCTGACGCGCAGCTATGTGCGGGCCCTTGAAGGCACCGGGGTGCGTCTCCTGGACACGCGCAAGACCGCGCCGGGCCTACGTTATCCGGACAAGTACGCCGTGTCGGCGGGCGGGGGCTGCAATCACCGCAAAACCCTTTACGAACTGCCCATGCTCAAGGACAACCATATAGAAGCCATGGGCGGCATCACTCCCGCCGTACAACGCCTGCGCTCGCGCCTCGGCTCTTCCGTACCGGTGGAAGTCGAATGCCGGACAATTGAGGAAGCCCTGGAAGCCGCCGCCTGCGAGGTTTCACGCATAATGCTTGATAACATGAGTCCTGAAATGATAGGAAACATGCTTGACAGGCTGCCTCCCCATGTGGAAGTCGAAATAAGCGGAGGAATTGACTTGGACAACATCAGGAGTTTTGCCCTGGCCGGCGGAAAGCGCAGGGCGGATTTCATCTCCGTGGGCAGACTCACGCATTCGGCGCCCGCCGCCGATTTCAGCATGCGGACAAGCCGATGAACCCGAAGGCCGGAATGCCGGAGAGCGCCGCATCCGGGCGGAAACGCGGCGACAGGATCGAGGAGCTGCGCGTCCGCTTCGGCGCCGACCTGACCCTGGTGGGGCATCATTACCAGGCCGACGAGGTGGTCGCCCACTGCGATCTGTGCGGGGATTCCCTTGAATTGGCCCGCAGGTGCGCGATGCTTGAAACGCGCTATATAATGTTTTGCGGGGTGTATTTCATGGCCGAGTCCGCCGCGCTGCTTGCCGGGAAAAGCGTGCAGGTCCATCTGCCGGAGCCTTCGGCCGAATGCAGCATGGCCCTCATGTCTCCGGCCGGACTGCTGCGCAAGGTAATGAAGCGCTTGACCCGCAACGGGCGCAAGGTCATCCCCCTGACCTACGTGAATTCCTCCCTGGGGGTAAAAGCCGTAGCCGGAGAGTTCGGCGGCGCTGTCTGTACCTCGGCCAACGCCGGGACCATGCTGGAGTGGGCATTGAAGGAAGGGGACGCCGTTCTTTTCCTCCCCGACAAAAATTTGGGGCGCAATACGGCCGACGCCCTCGGCCTGTCCGCGGAAGATCTGCATACCGCGCGCATAAGCAGGGGAGGGGACGATCTGGACGTGACCGCCGCGGACGGGGCGCGACTGATTCTCTGGCCCGGTTTTTGCTCCATACATACGCGCTTCAACCTGCGCCAGGTGGAGAGACTCCGTGCGGAGCATCCCGGCGCGAAAATCGCGGTTCATCCGGAATGCATTCCGGAAGTGGTCGCGGCGGCGGATGCGGTGGGTTCCACCGCCTTCCTCATCCGTCATATTGATGAAGCGCCGGACGATGCGGTCATCGGCGTCGGCACGGAGATAAACCTTGTGGAGCGCCTTGCGCGCCGGCACGAGGAAAGACTGACGGTGCTGCCCCTGGTGGAAAGCGCATGCACCCACATGGCCCAGACGACCGAAGATTCCCTGTGCGCCGCCTTGGAAGCGTTGAACCGGGCGGAAGATGCCGGGGAAGAATCTCCCTGCAAGGTAAAAATAGGCTGTGAACTGCAGGCGCCGGCAAGAGCCGCCCTTGAACGCATGCTGGAGCGTTGTGCCTGACGCCGGACCGGAGGCAAGATGCGGATACAGAGAAGCCGGCACAGCGTGCTGATCATCGGCGCGGGCCTGGCCGGTTGCATCACCGCTCTGCGGCTTGCCGGACAGGGCATCGAAGTCAGGCTTCTTTCTTCCGGAAGCGAAGCCCAGCCCGCCAATTCCGTTCTGGCCCAAGGCGGGATCATCTATCGTTCTTCCGACAAGGGCGATGCGGCACGGCTTGAAGAAGACATCATGACGGCGGGACACCGCATCAACAACCCCGAAGCCGTGAAATTTCTGGCCGTGGAAGGCCCGAAAGCCGTTGACGAGATACTCATAGACCGGCTGGACGTACCTTTTGACCGCAAGGACGCTTCCTGCCGGGATCTGACGCGCGAGGCCGGACACTCCTCGGCCCGCATCCTGCACTGCGCCGACCATACCGGCCGGAGCATCATGGAGAGCGTGTATCAGGCCGTGCGCGACGACCCTTATATTGAGATATGCGACGGCTGCTCCGCCGTGGATCTTCTGACCTCACACCACCACAGCCGCGGCATGACCTACCGTTATCAACTGGAAAACCGGTGCTGCGGAGCCTATGTGCTGAACGAAGCGACGGGCATCGTGGAAACCATGCTGGCCGACGTCACGGTGCTGGCTACGGGAGGCGCCGGCCGGGTCTACCTGCATTCTTCCAATTCCCGCGCCGCCACCGGCTCCGGCATTACCATGGCCGCGCGGGCCATGGTCCGGCTCATGAACATGGAATTCATGCAGTTTCACCCGACCACGCTGTTCTATGCCGAACCGCGCCGTTTCCTGATCACCGAAGCCATGCGCGGTGAAGGGGCCAGACTCTTCGCGGGCAAGAACGACTATTTTATGGAACGCTACGACTCCAGGGGCGATCTTGCCCCGCGCGACATAGTTTCGCGTTCCATAGTAGACGTGTTGCTGCGCAACGGCGAACCCTGCGTGTTCCTTGACCTCGGCGGGGTCAGGCACAAGCTGGAGGAGCGCTTCCCGACGGTTCTGCAAAACTGCCTGGAGCGCGGCATAGACATCCGCTCGGAACCCATACCTGTGGTCCCGGCCGCCCATTATTTTTGCGGCGGCATCCTCGTGGATCTCAAAGGCCGCACCAGCCTGAACCGTTTGTACAGCGTGGGCGAATGCGCCTGTACCGGCGTGCACGGAGCCAACCGTCTCGCCAGCACATCCCTGCTGGAAGCCCTGCTCTGGGGCAAGGCCGCCGGGGACGACATCGCGGCGCTTATCAGGGAAGGCCCGGCGCCGTGCAAGCGCCTCTACGGCGAGATAGAGGACTGGAAGGTCCAGGGCGACGAGCGCAATGACGACCCGGCCCTCATTGCGCAGGACTGGGCCACCATACACAACACCATGTGGAATTATGTGGGCATAACGCGTACAGGTCCCCGCCTTGCCCGCGCTTTTGAGGAACTGCGCGATCTTTCCCGCAATATTCACGACTTTTACAGGAGCACCCCCTTGTCCCGCGCCGTGCTGGATCTTTTCCACGGTTGCCGGACGGCCTATCTGATTACCCAGGCCGCCCTGCGCAACACCAGGGATATCGGTTGCCATCACCGGGTATGATTCCAAAAAAAGACTTTTTCTTTTCAAGTGAAAATCCTGAGCATTTCAACGTTGAAAATGCTCAGGCGGCGTGAGCGCGAAGCGCCGCCGCCCGCCGTAAGCGACAAGCTCAAGCGTAACATGCTGTAATGAAAAAGGCCTTGAAAGGCCGGCGGGAGCCGGGGCGTGGACAGGTTCAAGATAAGCCGTGACCGCATGGTGAAGACTATAACGGGCCAGGGGATTGCCGACCCTGCCGTTCTCGCCGCCATGCGCAAGGTTCCCCGTCATCTCTTTGTGGAAGACGCCCTATACTCCCAGGCCTATGAAAATATCCCCCTGCCCATAGCCTGCGGCCAGACCATTTCCCAACCCTATATCGTTGCCCTGATGTCCTCCTTGCTGCGGGCGTCTCCGGGCATGAGCGTTCTGGAAATAGGCACCGGTTCAGGTTACCAGGCGGCTGTGCTCTGTGCAATGGGCCTCTCCGTGTATTCCGTGGAACGCTTGCCGGACTTGTACGCAAGCGCCGGGAGTCTGCTGGTCAAACTGCGCTGCCGCTCCGTCCGGCTCAAACTCGCCGACGGCACCGAGGGCTGGCCGGAAGCCGGGCCTTACGATAGGATCATTGTGACGGCGGGCGGCCCCGATGTTCCCGCCCCCTTGGTCGAGCAACTCGCGGATCCGGGTGTCATGGTCATCCCCGTGGGAGGCAGGGGGCGGAACCAACATTTGGCTGTGGTACGTAAGGAAGGAGGCGGCGTGAGCGTTGAAACCGATGCCCCCGTTGCCTTTGTGGATCTCAAGGGAGCACACGGGTGGAAATAGGGCGTTTTGCGAGGGAATGCGGCAGCGGAGTTGCGGCGTGCGCCGTCCGCGGCGCCTGCGGAACGGCGGAACCGGAGGGTGCCGGTTGCGCCTCGTGCCCGGCCTTGCCGGGCAAGGGGCAGGCAACGGCGGAACAGCGCCGGTCCGGTCTTTCCCTTGCCCTCACGTCGGTCAAGTATAAGCTCTTTGTGATGAGCGGCAAGGGCGGGGTCGGGAAAAGCTCAGTGGCCGTGAATGTGGCGGCGGCTCTGGCCCTTGAAGGCTGCAAGGTCGGCATCATGGATGTGGACATGCACGGCCCGAGCGTGGCCGGCCTGCTCGGCAGCCGCGCCTGCGCCGTGCGGGCGGACGAGGTGACCGGGAGACTTATCCCGGTAGAATTCATGCCGAATCTGCATTTCATTTCCCTGGCTTCCATGCTCCCGGACAGGGACAAAGCCGTCATCTGGCGCGGCCCCAAAAAATCGGCTGCCGTCCTGCGCTTTATCGGGGGAACGGAGTGGGGGGAGCTCGACTTCCTGATCATTGATTCCCCGCCCGGCACCGGGGATGAACACCTGACCGTGCTGAAAAACATTCCCGACATCCTTGCCGTGATGGTGACGACCCCGCAGGAACTGTCCCTGGCCGACGTACGCAGGGCCTTGAGTTTTTTGAGGACGGCGGGCGGGAAAATTCTGGGACTGGTGGAGAACATGAGCGGGCTTTGCTGTCCTCACTGCGGCGGAGACATCCGGCTCTTCAAGAAAGGCGGAGGCAGGATGTTGGCGGAAGAAAACGGCATCCCCTTTCTCGGGGAAATAGCTTTGGACCCGGCGGCGGTGCTGAGCGCCGACCTGGGCAGGCCTCTGGCGCTGTGCGACGGCGACTGCGCGGCCAAGCGCGGTTTCGCGGCTCTGTCCGTTGAAGTGGCGGCACGCTGCCGGGCGGGTGAAGCCGTCGATTTTGCCCTTGCGGCAGGGTGAAGCGCGTGTTTTTTTGCATTGCGCGAAGGAGAGCCGCAGTGTATGCTTGCAGAGTCGGATGCAAAGGAAATGCTGATTTATTTCTCTGAAGTGGCTCCGCCCCTCAGACTCCCCCGACAGGGGAATCATTCCCTTGCACCCCGATAGGATATTTCGGCAGGTCATATTTGAGGGGGTCCGGGGCCTGTCCGTCCTGAACGAAGTGAAGGCGGACAAAATCTTGTAGTAATTTCCCCGGCGAGGTTCGGGGCAGATCCCCGATTAAATAAATCAATAAATCAGTGTTTCCCAAATGCACTTCAGCCGGGACGCGCGATGATGAAGTTCAACCTTCCCAATCGGCTGACCATCAGCCGCATTGCGATAGTGCCTTTGATAGTCGTCCTGCTGATGTTTCCCGGCGTCTGGACCTGTTTTGCGGCCGCCCTGCTTTTCGCTGCAGCCGGTTTTACCGATCTTCTGGACGGGAGGCTTGCAAGAAAGACAAACCAGATTACCAGTCTGGGCAAATTTCTTGACCCCCTTGCCGACAAAGTTCTGGTTACCTCGGCCCTGATCATGCTGGTGCAGAACGGCTGGGTCCCAGGCTGGATAGCGGTGATCATTGTCGGACGCGATATTCTGGTGACGGGCCTGCGCGCCGTGGCCGTCGAAGACGGAGTGGTCATCGCCGCCGACAGGCACGGCAAATTCAAGACCGTCATGCAGATCATCGCCCTCGACATACTGATTCTTCACTATGATCTGCCGGGCATAGCCGTTCACGACATAGGCATGATTATCCTTTACATTTCCCTGGCACTGACGATATTCTCCGGGTATAATTATTTCAGAAATTTCCGCCGGGACCGGAAGGGTGCGCCCTTCGGCCCGGCACGGGACGCGGGCCGCCATGAATATTGATCCTTTGAACAGTCGTCTGCGTAATTGCCTCGTCACCATCCTGGAACTTGAAAACGACCTCGGGCGTACACATCTCGGACCGGCGCTGCAGAACGAATTCACAGTACTCAAGAAAGTGGTGGCGCGTCTCGAACAAGTCAGTGTGGATGAGCATGACGTCTGCCGGATAGAGGCGGCGACAGGCCGTTTTCTCTCTGAGCTCAAAGATACTCTGGACACGGCCGAAATAGAGTGCGCTTCAAAGACAAGGCTCTTGCAGTAATGTTTGCGCGCCGCATCGTCCTTGTTTTTTCTCTGTTGCTGAATTTTGTGCTTGCCTACAACCTTGTCTGGGGCAAGAGCGGTGCGATAGCGTATATGGAACTGCGAGAGCGCTGCGATACTCTGGAAAGCCGCATAGCGGCTGCCGGTGAACAAAATCTGGAACTCAGCCGGGAAATACGTCTATTGCAGTCTGATGCGAAATACATTGAAAAAATGATACGCAACCGTCTCAACTTTGTTCGTGGGAATGAAATACTGTATATATTTCCCATGGAAGAAACAGGCGAAGTCCCTGGAGCACCGGTAAATGAAGCAAAAAATTGAATGGTACAGGGAAGTCCTTGAACTCGAACCCGGTTCACGGGTTTTTTTTCCTCTGGCAAAGCTGCTTGCCGCGGACAGGCAGACGGAGGATGCGGTTGCCGTGCTTCGCCAGGGCCTGTTGCGTCACCCGGACCATGTTGAAGCGCGTCTTTTGTTGGTGGAACTTCTGCACATGCAGCGCTCGGACAAGGAATTGTCCACGGAAATAGACGGTCTGGAGCATCTTTTCGCCGCTTATCCCGGCTTCTGGTCGGCATGGAGCGAAAGCATTTCCGCAGATCCGGCCATGCAGGACGCGGCCCTGGCCATGCGTTTTTTCGCCGCTGCGCTGCAGGGAAAAGATATCGGCTGGGGCAGAATTATAGAACACGGTCTGCATGCCGTGCTTGCGGACGGCGCGGCCGGGGTGTTGCCGGAGAAACGCGCGCCCGATACGGAGCCGACCCCGCCGCCGGAACGTTCCGGCGGCGTGACCGGGACCGGTGGCGGATCCGACCCGGCTTCCCTGTCCGGCAGCCGGGAGATCCGCGCCCTGCTTTCCTCTCCGGCGCAGGAAGATGAGCAGGAGGAAAGCGCCGGAGCCGACGACTATGAAGATGCGGACGAAGGTTTTTCCCTGCGCACCCGGTCCATGGCCGAAGTGCTCGCCGAGCAGGGAGATTTTTCCGGCGCTCTTGATATTTATCGGGAATTGCTGCAATCCGCGTTGCCCGGCGACAGACCTTCCCTTGAAGCCAGGGTGGAAGAACTCACTCATTGCATGGCCGGCGCCGCCGACCAGGCCGGGCGCGAGGAAAAAGGGAGCGCCTTTGCGGGAGAAAGCAGCAAGATAGTCAATCTGTTTGAATCATTGTCCTTGGTCGAATCTCTGGCCGAACGTCTTGAGGCGAGGGCCCGTTGATTTTCCGTCTGGTCGCCGATGCTGTCCGGGAGTATGCAGTGCGTTGTATTTTACCCTTGCTTTTACTGTGTCCCCTTGTGTTTTTAAGCGCTTGCGAGTCAAATCAGATGCTCAAGGATTCCTGGAAGTTTACCAGGAGGCAGTATACCGCCTACCTGAATACCCCGGCCACCTTGGACATAGACGACAAGGGCGGGCGCGAGGGCTATGAGCTGGCTTTGGGCGAGGCCGTGAGCAGTGTGGACGCCGAAATCGTCCGGCTGATCCGGGCTATGGAAAACAGCGACAACAGCCCAGACCAGCAATGGGCCTTGCAGATGATACAGAGTTTCCCCTGGATTTCGGGAGTGGCTCTGGTCGGCGGGGACGGCGTCGTCAACGCCAGGTATCCGGAATATTTTGCCAAAGAATTTGATGCGGGGCCTTTGCTGGAAGCCGATCCCAAACAGCGGCCCGGCATGCTCCGGGCTTATGTGCAGATGGACAAGTCGGCTCCGGAAATCTACGTCGGCAATCCTGTGTATGCGGGCGAGGAAATGCGCGGGATTATCGTCGCTCATTTTGATCCGGCTGTTCTGGCGTCCCTGAGTCCCGATCCGGGGGCGTTCTCCATGATCACGCCTGCGGGAGTCGTCTGGCCGGGGCGTTTCGCCGGCGGCGCGGCGGCCGGTGAAGACTGGGAGGCGATCCTGAAAGAAAGGTCGAGCGGTCTGACCGGCGTGGGCGAATCCGCGTTTTTCTGGATCACCCGCTATATAGGCAATCTGCCTCTGGTCTATGCCGTGCCGGTAAACGCCGTTCCCGGTGAAGCGCCCCGCGCGCCCGCGGAAAGCCCGGCCCCGGCGGAGGAAAAGAAGGATACGGGCGTTGCGCCTGCCGGCGCGGCAATGCCCGGGGATGATAAAGAGGTCAAGGACGGAGCAGTTGTCGTGCGTCCGGACGAAACGGCGCCTACCTCGGCGCCGGCGCCGGGGGAGAACCCGGCGCTTGTGGACACGCCCGGAGCGCAGTTCTGACGTAACCCGACCGGGTGTATATATCCGGCAGGCCGGGCGGCCATCCGCCCAAGGGGGGCTTATGTCTGCGGAAACAGCGCCGCAACACAGGCAAGTCACGGTTACCGAGCATCTGCTTCTGCATCAGAAGCAGTCTCCGACGGCAACGGGTAATTTCACGCGGCTCCTTTACGACCTGATTCTGGCGGCCAAGCTTATCGCCAGGAATGTGAACAAGGCGGGGCTTCTGGATGTTCTCGGCGGTACGGGCGAAGTCAATGTTCAGGGCGAGGATGTGCAGAAACTGGATGATTACGCCAACCGCATCCTGATCCACCGTCTGCAGAGAAGCGGGGTGCTGTGCGCCATGGCCTCGGAAGAAAACGCCGATGTCATCAACATTCCTGACGGCCTCAAGCGCGGTGAATACATCCTGATTTTCGATCCCTTGGACGGGTCCTCCAACATTGACGTCAACATCAATGTCGGTACCATTTTTTCCATACTGCGGCGCATCTCCTCTTCCGATCAGGATGTCGCCGCGTCCGATGTGCTGCAACCGGGCTACAAGCAGGCCGGGGCCGGTTATGTGCTTTACGGGCCGTCCACGATGCTTGTCTACACCACAGGGCAGGGGGTGCATGCTTTTACCCTGGACCCCAGCGTCGGGGAGTTTCTGCTCTCCCATAACAACATGACGATTCCGGATACGGGCAAGATATACTCGGTCAATGAGGGCAACGCCTCATACTGGGATGAAAAAACGGCTCTTGCCGTAGCCTCCTTCAAGGGCAGCGACAATCCCGGAGGCAAGCCCTATTCGCACCGCTATGTCGGCTCGCTTGTGGCGGATTTCCACCGCACCCTGCTCAAGGGAGGCATATTCATGTACCCCTTGGACTACAAAAATCCCGACCAGCCCAGAGGCAAACTGCGGCTGATGTGCGAAGCAGCGCCCATGTCCATGCTGGCTGAACAGGCCGGGGGCATGGCATCGGACGGGCACCGGCGCATTCTGGAAATCACTCCGGATACGCTGCACACCCGCGTGCCGCTTTTTATCGGCTCCAAGAACGATGTGCAGCATGTGATCAATATGCTGAAATAGCCGAAAAAAGCACGTTTCAAAATCAAACTGCCTACAGCATTTTACGCTTGAGACAATTGCCTGCGGCGGGCAATGCCTGCCTGTAGCCTGCCCGTTGCATGGGTTTGCAGGCAAACCCGCAGGGCGGGTATATTTTTCCACAGTTGATCTGCTCTATTGATCGCAATTCAGCCCTGAACGCGCCTCAAGTGCAGGGTCCTGCCGGCATTTTTCCGCGTAGCGGCCAAGTTCGGCGCGCATGGCGGCGTTTTCCTTCAGCAGAAGCGCGTGCTCGGCGCGGAGTGCCCTGACCTGATCGGCAAAGTCGAATTGTGCCAGTAGGCATAGATGTTTTTCCAGCAGATTGAGGAGGTGTTCGTTTATCATGGCTATCGTACCGTTCCGTCGCATTTAAAAAACCCGCAAGCGCAGGCGAGCCGGACTGGCGGATGCGCAACTTTTCGGGATCAAGGCGCGGCTGAACGCGGCAACATCTGCGCAAGCGCACAAGGTTGCGGATAAACTCAGGGTTTTAGAGCAGGCAACGAAAGTGCGAAGCGGTACCGCCTGCCCCGAAGTCGCAGACGGAACCGCGTTTCGTCAGTCGAACGCCGGAGGGAGCGACCCAAAGCAAATTGCCTTAGGGCAGATTAACATTGAAAATGTATACTGCTCTGCAAGGATTTGCTGGCAAATCCTTGCCGCGAGATTGGAGCAGGCGGGCTTTGCCCGCCGTAAGCGACAATTTCAAGCGTAAAGCACTCTAGGGCAGAGTAACTTTAAAAAAAATACCTGCCCTAAAACGCCGTACGGTACGTCTCAGGAACAAAGTGCTTCACGCCGGTGCGCAAACCGGGCCGGCGCATTTACAAAAAACCGGTGCGTAATGCACGGCGGTTCAAGCACCTTAAGCCTGTGCTCAGTAACGATCCTGGCGGGGAGACCGCGGCTGTTTGGGCTGTGCCTCGTTCACGCGCAGACTGCGTCCGCCGAAACTCGTACCGTCCAGTGCCTGCACCGCTTTAAGAGCGTCCTCATCTTCCATTTCAACGAAACCGAACCCGCGGGCGCGACCTGTATCCCGGTCACTGACCAGGTTGACCGATTTTACGCTGCCGTGGACCGCAAACAGGTTGCGTACCTCTTCTTCCGTTGCCGACCAGGGCAGATTGCCCACATATAAAGACTTTGCCATTGAAAAAAATCCTCTCAACAGAAATTATTAACGCGCTGTAGTCTCCGGCAAACCGACTGCCGAAACAGCGCGTTTGGTCGCAAAAGCCCTAGCACATTTTTTTGTGTTGCGTCAACGTGAAAATCCGCATTCCCCAGGGCAATCGCATGAATCTGACAATCCATTGAAATATCAAGATAAATTTTTTGACGTCCTGATTTAAAAATTCTTGTTATTTCAAGCTGTTATATTTTTTCATTCGATTGCCCTGCCGCATTCCCGAGGCAAATGTACTTTTTTACCCTTTTCCCGCCTTTTTGACAGCAAAATTGAGCGCGCGGCCCTTATCCCGGCAAACATCAACGCAGTCGCCGCAGTTGGTACACTGCAACCCCGGTCCCGCGCCGTCCGAGCGCGGGTTCAGCTTAAGAGAACACGCGGCAAGACAGGGGCGATCATCGGCCCTGCATGTGCATGTACTCCGCCTGAAGCATACCCGCAGACGTCTTGGCAGCAGCGCGCCGGCAAGCGCAAGCAGGACGGACTGGGGGCAGAGATAGATACACCAGAGGCGCCTGGCCGACAGGGTTTCAAGCGAGCACACGGCGGCCGGCAGGAGCACTGCCCCCGGCAGAAGCTCTCCGTACAGGGCAAGGTGCTGCATGGCCCGCGAATACCATCCCGGCATGGACAATTGGTTGAGCAGGGGAACGGGGGCAACAAGGAGGACGGCCGCAATCCCCGCGCCGACAACGGCTGTTTTGACGGTGAAAGGCTGAAAGGGAAGAACCGGGAGAAAGGCGGGGCGTCGGGCCGGCCGCTTGTGGATGATTTCGGACAGCAATCCGTACGGGCAGATCCAGGCGCAAAAGACAGGGCCGAGAAGCAGGGCCGCCGCCAGGGCAAAGCCCGCCCCGACAAGCAGGGAAGGGGTGACGGAAAAGGTTCCGGCAAACACCTGGACGGCGGCCAGCGGATCGGAAAGCGGCATTCCGGCGAAGTTGAACGCAAAAAAATTGCCGGACAGGACATGTATTCCTTCGCGGTTCAGAAAGGGGATCAGGATGAAAGCCCCGGCAACGCCGCACTGCAGAAGACGGCGCCAAAAACGCAGCGAACGAAAAATCATCGGCGCCCTTTCCCGTTTTTCGCCGGAAGCAGGCGCGCCGGAGTTACTTTGACGGCCCCGACGGGGCACACATACTCGCAGACACCGCAGCCGGCGCATTTCTCCGGCCTGACTGCCGGGACATAGCCGCCGTGCAGGTAAATCGCCGTTCCTTTCAGGGGGCAGCGTTCATAACAGGTCCAGCACATGATGCCGCTTTGCGTCTGATAATCCACGCAATGCCTGCGATCAAGAAAGGCTGTGCCCATGCCCGCATCCTCCGCTGCAACATTGCGCAAGGCGTCCGTCGGGCAGGCGGCGGCGCATTTCATGCACAGAAAACAGGGGCTTCGGCGCTGAAAAATTTTTGGAGTTTCGCCGCCGAAGATGAAATAATCAGGCGTCAGTTCAATACAGGCATAATTGCAGACTTGGGCGCAACACCCGCATGAAATGCAACGCGCCTTGAAATCTTTTTCGGAAAGTACGCCCGGCGGACGCAGGAAGGGCGGTATCGGCATTACGGTTCAAGCTCGTCTTCCACGGTCATGGAGGTGATGTAGGCGGCAAGTACGCCTTCAATGCATTGTACGCGTGTGAGAAGTCTTTCCATTTCAGTGCCCGGCGCCTCAGCGACGGCGGCGATATAACAGCCCTGGTGGACGCCGTAAGTGGTGATTTCCGGAAAGGCGGCGGCCTCGGCCTCCACCTGTTCGCTGTGTCCGGGCAGGGTATGCAGGAGAAAACCTGTTACAGCCATAATGATCCTTTCCGGGGAAACACCGATTACAGGCATGTTACGTTTGAGACAGTTGCTTGCGGCGGGCAAAGCCCGCCTGCAGCCGGCCCGCGGCAACATTCCCTTAGGGAAACGCTGATTTATTTCTTTGAGGAGGCTCCACCCCCTCAAACTCCCCCGGCAGGGGCGCCTTGCTCAAATTTGTTCGCCCTCACTTGGTTCGGGACGAACGGCCCCTGCACCACAAATAAATATTTCAGCAGGTTATATTTGAGGGGGTCCGGGGGAAGTCATTTTCCCCGGCGGGGTTCGAGGCGGCGCCCCGATTAAATCAGTGCTTCCTTAGATCTGTTTGTACACCTTTGTGGCGCAGATTTTGTATTCCGGCTCTCGGGACGCATTGTCGGCAGCATCATGGAAAAGTTTGTTCACCAGCAGTTTTTTGTCGAAAAAGGGGCAGAACACAAGGCCGGGCATGCAGGTATCCGTGATTCTGGCCGGGAAAGTCATTTTGTCGCGTCTTGTTTCCAGAACCACCGGGTCGCCGTTGTTGATCATCTGCTTTTTCGCGTCCTCGGGGTTGATTTCCACATAGGCGGAAGGGTAGGCCTTCTGCAGTTCGGGCACCTTACCGGTCATGGTGGCGGTGTGCCAGTGATCTATGACCCGGCCGGTGGTCAGGACGAAAGGATACTCCTTGTCGGCCGGTTCAAAGGGCGGGGCATAGGGGCGCAGAAAAATAACGGCTTTTCCGTCCGGGCGTCCGTAGAAAAAGATGCGGTCCGGATGATCGGCCGGCACGAGCGGGTCGTCACCGCGCACATAGCGCAGTCTGGTCCCCGGATGGTCTTCGGTAGGGCAGGGCCACTTGATCCCGGATTCCTTCTTCAGTCTGGCCCGTGTTATGCCGTAGAAGTCGTATGGAGATCCTTTGCTCAAGGTCCTCCATTCCTCCCAGATATCCGCCGCATTTTTGTACGGGAAGAGTTTCGGATCAACGCCCGCCTTTGCGGCGAAGTCCATGAGTATCTGCACGGCCGGGCGGCAGTTGCCCATGGGTTTGACTGCCTGTTCGGTAATGGCGTAACGGCGCTCGGTACAGCCGTAAACCCCTTCGGTCTCGCACCAGAAGGCGGCCGGGAAGACCACATCGGCGTATTTCAGGGTTTCCGCGTCCATGAAGCATTCCGTCTGAGCCACAAAGGCCGTTTCCAGGCCTTTGGTCAGTTTGTTCAGGTCGGGCAAGGTATGAGCCGGGTTGGTGCAGTGTATGAAGGTCGCCTTGACGTCACCTTTGGCCATGGCTTCAAACAGGGCAATCGTGTGCAGGCCCATCTTGGGTTGAATGGTGCCTCTGGGGACGCCCCAGAAATCTTCCATCTCGTTGCGGTGTTTTTCGTTGGCCACCATGCGTCCGGCGGGCAGCAGGTGGGCCAGGGAACCTGTGTCGCGCACGCCGCCGCAGGCGTTGGGCTGTCCCGTGAGGGAAAGCGGGGAAGCGCCGGGGCGTCCGATTTGCCCGGTGAGCAGATGCAGGTTGTGGATCAGGTTGTTGGCCCATACGCCGCGTATACGCTGGTTGATGCCCATGCACCACAGGGACAGGGAGGCTGAGGATTCGGCGAATATTTTGGCGGCCTTGACCACATCGGCCGCGGGAACCCCGGAGATCCGCTCCACCTTTTCCGGGCTGTAGTCGGCGAGGAATGTTCTGTAATTTTCAAAGGTGACCGGCTTGCCCTCGTTATCCAGGAAGTTTACGTAACGTCCGTAGAATCGCTGGTTGTCCAGTTCTTCCCTGATGATCACGTGAGCCATGCCGTTGAGCAAAGCGAGGTCTGTGCCGGGGGTGAAGGTAATGTGCATGTCCGCGATGCGCGAGGTGTTGGTGCGGCGCGGGTCGGCCACGATGATCTTGACATCGGGGGAGCTCTCCTTGCGCCGGGCTATGCGGCGGAAGAGCACTGGATGAGCTTCGGAGGTGTTGGAGCCGATAATGAAAAAGCACGTGGCGGCGTCGATGTCGTCATAGGTGCCCATGGGTTCGTCTTTGCCGAAAGTGGTCAGGTAGCCGGCCACGGCCGATGCCATGCACAGGCGGGGGTTGCCGTCCACATTGTTGGTTTTGAAGCCGGCCTTCCAGATTTTGTTGGCCAGGTATGATTCTTCGGTCAGCGCCTGACCGGAGCCGTAGTAGGCTACGGACGAAGGCCCCGCGGCGGCCAGAGCTTCGCGGAAAGGTTTTGCCGCGAACTCCAGCGCTTCGTCCCAGGATACTTTTTCGAAGGGACTTTTTTTGCCGCCTCTGCGGATCATGGGTTCGGTGATGCGGTCCGGGGCGTAAATGACCGGGATGAGCATGGACCCTTTGAGGCAGAGCAGGCCGGCATTGTGGTTGTGGGGGTCGCCTTTGACGGCTACGGCTTTGTCGCCTCTGACGCCGACCAGCACGCCGCAACCTGTGCCGCAGTATCGGCATACTCCCTTTACCCATTTGTCCACGCCGTCTTCTTTGCTCGCGGCGGCGAGGCAGGGGCTGCCGACCATGCTCAGGGCTATGGCTGCAGCGGAACCTTTCAGGAATTCCCGTCTGGATACACTCATAAATTTCTCCTTCCGCTTTCCGGGGGCTTGCTCCCGCGCTCTTCCCTTTCCCGTCGGGAAACTAGAAAGAGGTTTTGCCGGAAGCGGTTGTGCTTTGATAGGAATCGGCATGCATCGGGTTCTGGTGGCGCGGATGGCAGGTGTTGCAGTCCAGGCCTCCTCCGAATTTGTCCGTCATCCGTTGCATGGCCGGATCGTGGCAACGGGAGCAGATCATGTTCTGATCGGGGCGGGCGGCAAAAGGTATGGAACCTTTGCCGTCGGGCTCGCCGTGGCAGACCACGCATTTTACCAGCATAACTCCGTGTTTTGATTCATTCCAGTCTTGGGCGACCTTGGCCGTCACCTTGGCGTGGCAGCTCAGGCAATCCTCATAGCCTTCCGGCGCGGCAAGATGGGCGCCTTCGCAGCGCACCTCGGGGAAGGCCTTGTCCAGATAGAGGAAAAATCCTCCGATGCCGATGAGGATGAGAGCGGCGGCCAGGGCGGATGTTTTCATGTTAATCCGCATTGCGCAGCGCCTCCTTGTTTTTGATGCGCTCGGCGAAAAGCTTGTTCACTTCAAGCCTGCGGTCGAATTCCGGAAGATGCGCGATATTGATGTGGCAGCCGGCGCAGTTGCTTACGGCCTGCCCGTTTTTTCCCGTATAGGCATCGTGGGATATCCGGCCCAGATCAGATATCGCCTGTTCTCCACGGGCGTCCTTGTACAGGTCGGCATGGCAGTCCAGGCAGTTGTCGTCGTCAATAAAGCGGCGAGCTGTTTCCTGCAGTTTTGCCCTGTGCAGAACCGTTCCGCTCCTGAACAGATGCGCATACAGATCTTTGAGCCCGGAATAGGTTTTTACGGTCAGGTATTTCGGCCCGAAGCCCACAGGGATATGACATCGGGCGCAACTGACGGCTTTGCCGTCCTTGTCCGCGGCATGCGCGGAAAAACGCAGTTCCGTTGCCTGCTCTCCCATTTCGTGGCAGGCGGCGGAACAGAAGGACATTGTGGAAGTGGCGGAGAGCAGCGTATAGGATATGCCGCAGAACAGCGCCAATGCGACGGCAAAGCCGGCCGCGCAACGGTATGCGTTCTTTTTTTCAGGCATGGATAAACCCCGCTTGATTATGCGCGCATCGGGACCGTGGATGAAAACGGTACCTGAAGCATTTCAAAGTTGAGAATGCTCGGGCGGCATAAGCGCGAAGCACCACCGCCCGCCCTGCGGGCGCAGGCGAAAGCGTGTTTCGCCGTTAAGCGCCGAAGGAGGCGTCTCAAAATCAAATTGCTTTCAGATAGAGGGGACGGGCAATGTCTTGTGTCCGCCTCCCGGCCTCTCCTGCCGGTATTTCTGCTGCGTCCTCCGATGGATCCTGCGGTCCTCACGGCCGTCATGCGCGGGCGGCATGCGGCGACAAGCCAAAAATTGGAGTCATTATGATTCTACACTATGACTTTGTTGTCGGTTTTTTCAACCCAGTTCTTTGTTGGGAGTTGGAGATTGCGCGGTTCTTATTGATATGTGCATCAGGGCAGTTTACCTTTGAAAATGTATACACTGCCCTGCAGAGATTTGCCTGCAAGTCTCTGCAGCGAGATAGTTGCAGGCGGGCTTTGCCCGCCGTAAGCAACTATCTCAAGCGTAAAATGCTGTAGAGAATGTTGACCGAAGAATGCTTTTAATGTCTGAAATACATTATCTCTCAATGATTTCGTGCGACAATAACATTCGCAGATTCAGGAAGCACTGATGAATCGGGACTCTATCCCCGACCCACGCCGGGGAAAAAGATTTCCCCCGGATCCCCCTCAATATGACCTGCCGAAATACCAGTCAGGGATGCAGGGGGCGTTTGTCCCGAACCAGGTGAGGGCGAAGAAATTTGAGCAAGTCATCTCTGCCGGGGGAACCTGGGGAGGCAGAGCCGCCTCAGAAAAGTGAATCAGCATTTCCTTATAGATGTCTTAAGAGGCATTCAAAAGCTGTCATCATGCAAGTTCCGTCAGGAGTTTTTCCTTGACGGCGCTAATGTCTCCCTCCCCGTCCACTTCAATATACCGGCACTTTCCCTGCGCGGCCAGAACCTTGAAAAAGCGGGCCGCCGCCAGTGTGCCGTTTTTGTCGTCATAGTAGATGTCGTGGCGTTTGTTGACGGCCTTTTCATCCTGATCGTCGGAGCGCGCGGAAAGTTTGCAGCCGCAGACGCGGCATCTGCCGTTTTCGGGTTGTATGGGGGCGATGTGGATGTTGTTGGGATGATTGGTGTCCGCTTCGCAGATGCGCCGCCCCATGATCCTCTTCCCGGCCGTTTCGCGCGGGAGCAGTATTTCGACGACATAATCCAAGGTGAAACCGGATGCCTGCATGGCTTCCCAAAGTTTCTCGGCCTGAAACACGTTGCGCGGGAAGCCGTCCAGCAGCCAGCCTTTTGCGCCGTTATGTTTCAGTGTTTCCAGGACCATCGGTATGGTGATCGCGTCGGGCACCAGATCGCCCCGGTCAATATACGCCTTGGCCTGCCTGCCCAGTTCCGTGCCTTTGCCGATGTGTTCGCGGAAAATTGCTCCGGATTCGATATGGGCGAGGTTGAATTTTTGTTTCATCAACGCGCCCTGCGTTCCCTTGCCGCTTCCGTTGGGACCGAAAAAGAGAATATTCAAGTTCGCCCTCCATGTGGGAAATTGTCGAATTTCTAATACAGAAGGTAAAAGGCTGTCAACGAAGCTGTCGATATACATTATCAATATGCACAACCGGAGCGGGGCTGCTGCGTGTCTGATGCTCAGAAAAATTTCTCAGGGTACTTGATTAACGGCTCGGAATATGCCAGAAGGCACAGAACAGCGGTTGGTTGCTGCCGGACGCGGTCGAAAGGCCGCCGGAGCGCTCGGAGCACCGTCGGGACAAGAAAGAAAGGGGCCTTCATTGCGTATCGACGGGCAACGGACGGTCAAATAATTCCTTAATTTTTTTCAAGGAGAGCGTATGGTTATCGGAATCATTTTTGCTTTGCTGCTGCTGACGTACATAGCCTACAAAGGCTACTCGGTGATTCTCTTTGCGCCGGTATGCGCTCTTGTCGCCGCTGCGACCGCGGGACACCATCTTCTCCCGGAATACAGCGAATTGTTCATGGCCAGAGCCGTGATCTATGTGAAGAATTTCTTTCCTGTATTCCTCTTGGGCGCTGTTTTCGGCAAGGTAATGGAAGAAAGCGGAGCGGCTCGTTCCGTGGCGCGTTTCATCGCCCAGAAGCTCGGTCCTGAGCGCGGCATTCTGGCAGTAGTGCTGGCGGCCGCGGTTCTGACATACGGCGGCGTCAGCCTGTTCGTGGTGGCCTTTGCCGTGTATCCTTTCGGCAACGCCCTGTTCAAGGAAGGCGGCATCCCCCGGCGCCTGCTGCCGGGTTGCATCGCCTTGGGCGCTTTCGGTTTCACCATGACGGCCGTACCCGGTTCTCCGCAGATCCAGAACATCATTCCGGCCAAATATTTCGGCACGACAGCCTTTGCCGCGCCCGTTTTCGGCCTTTGCGGCACGGTGATCATCTTCGTATCCGCCGTGACCTGGCTTGAGTGGCGCAAAAGAAAAATGCTGGCCGCGGGCGAAGGTTACGGCGATGAAGACACCCGCGCCCAAATCAACTTCGACGATGGCGTGCCCGAATTGTCGCCCGCCGTGGCCGCGTTGCCCTTGGTCGTGGTGCTGGTGCTCAACTTCATCCTCACTAAAATCATCGGCAGTTGGGACGCGTCCATAATGGCGGCCTACAAGGCGGTTCCCCTGGCCGCCGCGACGATACCCGTCGCCAACTGGGCTCTGGTCATCTCCCTTATCGTGGGCATTATCCTGAGCGTCCTTTTCGCATCCAGGCAGTTCAAAGCCCGCGGCAATCTGCAGGCGGCACTGAACGGCGGCGCCATAGGTTCTCTGCTGGCCATCATGAACACGGCCTCGGAAACCGGCTTCGGCAATGTGGTCAGCTCGTTGCCCGGTTTCAGCGCGGTGCGCGACTTCCTCCTGAGCATCGACCCCGGCACGCCGCTCTTGTCCGAGGCATTGACGGTCAACGTTCTGGCCGGCATTACCGGGTCCGCTTCCGGCGGCATGAGCATCGCTCTGGAAGCCATGGGCCCGCGTTTTCTTGAATGGGGCAACGCCGTGGGTATCGACCCCGGCCTGTTACACCGCGTGGCGGCCATGTCCTCAGGCGGCTTTGACTCTTTGCCGCACAACGGCGCCGTCATTACCCTGCTGGCCATTTGCGGCCTGACCCATAAAAAATCCTATCCCGACATCGGCATGAGCACTGTGGTAATTCCTTTCGCCACAACCTTGTTGCTGATTCTGATCTGGACCGTACTCGGCCTCAATTCGTAACAAATCGCACCGGAGCCTCCGACGGCCGGGCGACCGGCCTTGTTCCCGCGCCGGAGGCTCCCGAACACAAGGAGAAGCAAATGGCATGGACTTATGACACCTTGAAGGTGGGAGAGAAAGACAGCATCAGCAAGCTGATCACATCCGATGTGGTGGAAAAATTCGCCGATGTGAGCAACGACAACAACCCATTGCACCTTGACGAGGGGTTTGCCAAGACTACCCGCTTCGGGCGGAGGATCGCCCACGGCATGATCAGCGCCGGACTGATCAGCGCGGTTCACGGTACGCTTATCCCCGGTCAGGGAGCCGTGTATATGAGCCAGACCCTCAAATTCCGCCGGCCGGTTTTTCTGGGTGACACCCTGACGGCTTGGGGCGAAGTGCAGGAAAAGGACGATGCCAAAAAGCGCGTGACCATGAAAAACCGGGTAGAAAACCAGAAGGGCGAAGTCGTTGTGGAAGGCGAAGCCCTGTTGTTGTTCGATGTATAGCGCGTTCAACGCAACGCCGAAGCACATGCTTTCTTGCGCAGGGACCGCGGGTGCGGCTTCTGTGTTGTCACCAACATAACGGACATTTGTCTGGAGGTAAAAATGAGTCTGCTTACGGAAGATCAACAACTGATTAAGAACATGGTCAGGGAATTCGCGGAAAATGAAGTAAAGCCCATTGCCGCCGAAATCGACAAGAAGCACACTTTTCCCGCCGCGACGACAAAGCGCATGGCGGAACTGGGTCTCTTCGGCCTTACTATTCCTGAACAGTACGAAGGCGGCGGCGGGGACAATCTCAGCTACAGCGTCGCTGTCGAAGAGCTTTCAAGGGTCTGCGCCACGCACGGCGTCATCCTTTCCGCGCACGTTTCCCTCGGGGCTTTCCCGATTTTGAAATTCGGATCGGAAGAGCAGAAAAAGAAGTATCTGCCCGATCTGGCCACCGGCCGCAAACTGGGCGCTTTCTGCCTCACGGAAGCGGGCGCCGGCACCGATGCCGCCTCGCAGAAGTCTGAAGCCAAGCTGGAAGGCAATAACTACGTGATCAACGGCGCCAAGGTTTTCATCACCAACGGCGGCGTTGCAGAAACCTTTATTGTGTTCGCCATGACGGACAAATCCAAGGGTCTCAAGGGCATTTCCGCATTTATCGTTGAAAAGGGCTTCCCCGGATTCTCCGTGGGACAGGTGGAAGACAAGCTGGGTATCTGCGCATCCTCCACTACGGAAATAATCCTGAAAGACTGCAAAGTTCCCAAGGATAACCTGATCGGCAAGGAAGGCGAGGGCTTCAAGATCGCCATGCAGACCCTGGACGGCGGGCGCATAGGCATCGCTTCCCAGGCCCTCGGCATCGCCCAGGGAGCTTTGGAAGCGGCTATTGAGTATGCCAAACAGCGTCAGCAGTTCGGCAAACCCATCGCCGCCAACCAGGGCATTCAGTGGATGCTCGCCGATATGGCCACCCGCACCGAAGCCGCGCGCCTGCTCACCTACCAGGCGTCCAAGGCCAAGGATGCCGGCGGCAAGTACAGTCTGGAAGCCGCCATGGCCAAGCTCTTTGCCTCTGAAGCCGCCATGTGGGTAACGACCAAAGCCGTGCAGATACACGGCGGCATCGGCTACACCCGCTCTTATCCGGTGGAGCGCTTCATGCGTGACGCCAAGATCACGGAAATCTACGAAGGCACGAGCGAAGTACAGCGCATGGTCATTTCCGGCAACATACTCGCTTAGTCTTTCAGAGCACAAAGTATTCAACAAAACGGCATGGGATTTTCCCATGCCGTTTTTGTTGGACTGAACTTGCGAGGATTTTTTCAGATTTTCGCTTGACTCCCGGCAATGCCGTGAGCATATTTCCGATCGGTCGCGTTTCCGCAAAAAGGCAAAAGGCATGAAGACGGATAAGGCGAAAGGATGCGCATAGCCGTATGGAACACGGCCTTTCTAGGCGATGCCGTGCTGACCCTGCCCCTGATCCGGAGCCTGCGCCTGCGTTTTCCGGATGCCGAAACGGATTTTTATGTGCGCGGCGGCCTTGAAGGGCTTTTCCGTCCGCATCCTGACGTCGGCGCCGTCTTCGGCTACGCTAAGGGCGGGCGTTCCCCCGCCGGCATTGTCGCCCAGGCGCGGCGCGTTGCCGCACGCCGCCATGATCTCTGGATTTCCGCCCACGGCAGCTTCAGGAGCGGCGTCATCGCCGCCCTGTCCGGGGCAAGGGAACGCATAGGTTACGCCCGCCCCGCTTGGAACAGAATATTTTATACCCGGACGGCGGACAGGCGCTTCGGGGAACTGCACGAAATAGAACGCCTGCTTGAACTGTTGCGTCCTCTGGGCGAGGGCCCACTCGCCGATTGGCCGGAAATCGCTCTGGGGCCGGAATCGGCCCGCAAGGCCGAAGATTTTTTTGCTCATATACCGGGTCCGGTTCTGGGGATGCACCCAGGATCGGTCTGGGCGACAAAGCGCTGGCCAGCCGAATATTACGCGGAAATCGGGGCAAGGGCGCTGGCGCACGGCGCGTCCGTGCTGCTTTTTGCCGGGAAAGGCGAAGAAGCCTTGTCGCAGGCTGTGCGCGCGATGATTTCAGGCAGGCGGGGCGGCCGCGGAGTGGATGATGCAGGCCGCCTGCACGATTTCGGAGGCCGCCTGCCCTTGCCGGATCTCGCGGCTTTTCTGGGCAGGCTGTCCTGTTATCTCGGCAACGATTCCGGCCCCATGCATCTGGCCTGGGCGCAACGAAGACCGGTCACGGCCGTATTCGGGCCGACTGTGGAAAAATTTGGGTTTTTCCCGCGCGGGGAAGCTTCCACAGTGATTCAGAAAGACTTGCCTTGCCGGCCCTGCGGCCTGCATGGACCGTCGGCTTGTCCGCTGAAGCATCATCGCTGCATGCGGGACATAAGCCCGGACGAGGTATGGGACGACGTCCGCCCCAAACTGCTGACACGAGGAAAGCATGATTGCCTGTATTGAAGGAAAACTGGCCGGACTTGCGGAAAACGCATGCGTGATCCTCACCTCCGGCGGGGTCGGCTATGAAGTCAACCTGAGTGCCCCGACCTTCTCAAGATTGCCCGCGCAGGGCGGGGAAACGCGCTTTTTCACGGCAACCGTCGTGCGCGAGGATTCCCTTGAACTGTTCGGCTTTGAATCCTGGGACGAGCGCCAGGTCTTTCTTGTCCTCATATCCATTGCCAGAGTGGGGCCGCGCACGGCCATGTCCATACTCTCCGTGTTCAGCCCCGACGATCTGCGCCGCTTGATCGCTGCAGACGATGTTCTGGCCCTGACACGGGTTTCCGGCATAGGCAAAAAAACCGGCCAGCAGATTTTTCTGGATCTGAAATACAAACTGAAAGGCGAGGCATCCGCTGTTGCGACAGGCTATGCGGCAAAGCCCGACGGCGTTCTGTCGGATACTGTAGCCGGCCTGATCAACTTGGGCTATGATGAGGAGCAGGCCGTCAATACCGTGAAGCGGGTACTGGATAAGGAAAAAGACTTGGACGTGAGCGGCGCGTTGCGCGCCGCTCTTAAAACTCTGGCGCGGAGCAGGGCATAATGCCGGGAGATACAGGCGGCGCCGTTCTTTCGGATGAACAACTCAGACCCGGAAAACTGGACGAGTTTATCGGGCACGAAGAACTGCGCGCTAATCTGAAGGTCTATCTTCAAGCTGCCAGGGAACGCGGACAGGCTTTGGATCATGTGCTTTTTCACGGCAACCCGGGCCTCGGCAAAACCACCCTGGCCCAGATCATGGCTTCCGAACTGGGCGTCAATATGGTTTCCACGTCCGGGCCGGTGCTGGAGCGCAGCGGCGATCTGGCGGCCATACTCACTAATCTTGCCCGCAACGATATTCTCTTTGTAGACGAAATCCACCGTATGCCGATAGCCGTGGAAGAAGTGCTGTACCCGGCTCTGGAGGATTTCAAGCTGGATCTGGTCATAGGCCAGGGACCGGGGGCGCGCACAGTCAAAATAGACCTGGATCCTTTTACCCTCGTGGGGGCCACAACGCGCATCGGCCTGCTGTCTTCGCCTTTGCGGGACCGCTTCGGGGTCATTCAGCGCCTGGAATTTTATTCGCCGGGGGAACTAGCGCGCATCGTCAAGCGCACGGCGCGCATTCTCGGCGTGAGCATCACGGAAGAAGGCGCGCTTGAGATAGGCCGCAGGTCGCGCGGCACGCCGCGTATCGCCAATCGTCTCCTGCGCCGGGTGCGGGATTTTTCCGCTGTCGGGGGATCTGCCGGCATCGGCGAAACGGAGGCCGCGGATGCGCTGGCGCGTATGGATGTGGACGAGAGCGGCCTGGATCAGATGGACAGGAAACTGCTTTCCGTGCTCATCGAATATTACGGGGGCGGTCCTGCCGGCCTGAAAACCCTTGCCGTGGCATGCAGCGAAGATGTGCGCACCATTGAGGATATTTACGAGCCGTATCTCATACAAAGCGGCTTTCTCAAGCGCACGCCGCGCGGGCGCGTAGCTACCGCCAAAGCTTACCGACACATGAACCGGCTCGGCTGAGGCCGATCCTGCTCTAGGAGTTTGTCGGACTTTAAGCATGTATTTTCTGTAACATACTGATATTTTTATATATAGCAAATCCGATCAATGAAAGCCGTATATAATAATTTCAGTATGTTATAAATATT
>JAISRC010000015.1 GCA_031273845.1 Desulfovibrio sp. | reverse complement strand
GCATGGATTGCCGCGCGGCTTCGCCGCTCGCAATGACAACCCTCTATACAATGACAACTCACCGACATTCATGACAACTTTCTGTCATTCCGAGGGCCGCTTGCGGCCCGTGGGAATCCGTGCCTTTTGCCTTCAAAATTTTCCCCGCGTTTTTTTGCTCCTGCACGGCCATAGAGCATTTTCAACTTTGAAATGCTAAACATTACAGCCTACTAGCGGTCGGTTTTGACCGCACGCGCAATGCGCCCGGATCGGCATCGGCGCTGCCCTGTTGAGGCCGGCCGAGGGTTTTCAGAACCGCGGGCATGATATAGTCCGTCAGGATTTTCCCGCCCGCCGTGGACACATGGACTTTGTCCGGGGCGCGTATGCGTACCGGCTCTTCGTTTTTGCCGGGACGGAAGCTCGTGTACCGGCCGTATTTATCCGCCAGCACCGCGTAGACGTCGACATAGGCAGCGAAATCGTATTGTGCGCAGGCATCCTGCTGAAGCCTGGAGACGGTGCGCAGCACTTTTTCGATTTTGTCCACCCCCGCAATGGGCAGACCGATCCAGAGCACCTTGGCTCCGCCTGAGCCGGCTATGTGCAGGAACTCCTCGGCCCGGCGCAGGTATTCTTTTTCCCAAGGCGGGGTAAACACGGTGCAGGCGCGCCGGCTTTGGTCCGTCATAGTGGAGCCGTCATTGGCGCCTATGGAGACGATGACCAGATCCGGGGAATGCTCCGCCACCAGGCCGCTCAAGTACTTCGGCCAGTCAAAGACGCCGTTGCTGCACAGGCCGGTGGACGGTTGAGAGTAGCGTTTCACGGTAATCCAGGGGTACTCTCTCATTCTGCGTTCGAGCACGTGCCCCAAACCCCAACCCATCATGGAATCCCCGACCAGGAGAACTGTTTTCCGCTCCTTGTCGGCGCCCGCCGGCCCGAGCGTGTCCGGCACGGAAGCCGCGCCTTTCCCGGCGATGCCCAAGCGGGGAGGGGAGGGCGGTACGGCGTGCGCCTGCATGACGGCTACGGCCTGCGGATCGCCTGCCGCCCGCTCTTCGGCAGGTGTCGGAACCGGAGATTCCGGTGCTTGCGGCGCGGTCTGCTTTCCGGCATGCGCCTGTGCTTCGGGGGCGTCCGCTTGTCCGGCCGCCTGCAGGGGTTCGGCAGCCGGCTGCGTTGCCGCGCTGTCCTGCGCGTTTGTGACGTCCGGCTCTCCGCTTGCGGCTTGAGAGGCGCTTATGCTCCGCGCTTCGCTTGCCGGAGGCGGCGTAACGGATGTTTCGGCGTTGAGGGGCGGAGTTTCCGGGACGGTCTGTCCGGCGAGGGACGGCGCTTTTTGCCGGCCGGGGAGATTGTTTCCGGCCAGATGCCGGATCAGGGAGCTTTCCCATTCACCCAGACGGCCGGTTGTCCCGCCGATTGCGCGGAGCAGGGAGGCGATCTTTTCCGCCGCAACGCCGGGGGCGAATTCGTCAAGATACAGTGTCGCGCGCTCGAATTCAAGGATAAGCAAAAAAAGACAGGCGCAGGCGACCAGAAGAAAGGCCTTGCCCGAAGCGAGTTTTCCCGGCGCTCCGTCGGGATATTTCGCATGCGGGGGCGTTTCTGTTTTCGCGGGCGGTTCAGGGGCGTGCAGATTTCCTTCCTCGACAGGGAGCAGGAACTGCATTTCCTTTTTTTTGCCGCGCTTTTTCCGGTGTTTCGCGTTTGAACCGGAGGATGCGTGTTTTTTTCTGCCGGACGACATGGGAGGTATTGTAACACGCGGCTATACAGCCTTCAAGAGATGCCCGCGCGCGTCGAATCCGGTTTTTTCGTGTCCGCGCTGCCGTCCGGCGCTTGTTACCGGGTCGTCATCCTGCAAAAAGCACTGCGGTCGGTCGACCTCATAAAATGGACATGCCTCTCGGCTGAGCTTTGCGGACGGCGGAGGCAATCGGATGACGCTTCCTTGGACCGCAGGAGTCGAAAGGTTCTTGATCTCAAGGAACTCTGTTACAGTGGACAGGCAGCAGACGAGGCAGGGGAACAGGGATGTACCCGCGCCAGAATTTCATCACGTCAGCAAAAATAAGCAATCATATCAAGATCATAGCTTGCAGGATAGTTCAGCCGGAACTCGTCGCGGTTTCCAGAGCATTTCAAAATTGAGGATACTCTAAAAGGCATGGATTGCCGCGCGGCTTCGCCGCTCGCAATGACAACCCTCTGCGCAATGACAACCCTCTGCGCAATGACAACCCCCTATACAGCGACAACTCATCGGCATTCATGACAACTTTCTGTCATTCCGCGGGACGCTTGCGGCCCGTGGGAATCCATGCCTTATGCCTTCAAAAAAAACTTTTCCCGTATTTTTCCCGCTCCAGTGCGATCATAGAGTATGTTCAACTTTGAAATGCTCTAACATAACCCGTCCCGTTTGGCGATCCCCTTTCGAGGATTAAATCAGCGTTTCCTTAGAAACTGAAGAGTATTCCCCATGTGCGTGGGGGTGTTTCTTTGCGGCCTGTGATCATGCTCCGGGTGGAGAAATGTGCAGGCGGCGAGGAGGCGGAGGACAGGGATTGACCCTTTGCCGCGGCCTGCGGCATGCACACGGTCAACGGGGACAATCCGGGCGGTTCACGAATAGAGTTTCAATGCTTCCAGAATACAGTTTTTATTTGCCGTGTCTGTTTCATATTGTACAATAAATTTCAGGAAATTGCAGACGGTGCGCCCTTCATTCTGTCTGCCCGCTGAACTCAGGCATGCAAGCAATGCCGCATAAGAAGGCGGAGACGGATCAAGCTGCACGAGTTCTTCGGCAACGGACAAGGCCCTTGAAAATTTTTTCGCTTTGCACAGCAGGGATATGCCGAGCAACAAAAATTTTTTATCTTTGCCGAACATGCTGTAAGCCATAGAGAAAATTACCTCGGCTCTTCCCAGGTCCTTGCCCCTAATGCATTTATTGATGCGCTTCAGTATGTCGGCCGATTGCCTGCCGGCAAGGTCGGACAGGGAGACATCATGCTTTTTGCGCCATAGTCCGCGTGCCTGCATGGATTCCACACAGCCGGCCAGAGGCAGCACAGCGCGGTGTTCTTCCGTTTCAGCCCGTGCCTGTCCGTAAAAAGATTCCATTGAGCGCGGGTTGTATTCTCCGTATGTAGCATCGCCCCTGTCGAGTTTTTGCTCGTAATTGTATTGTGAACGAAACTGATAATGGTTCAGGCAGACTTTATCTACGGCAACAGGCGCATACGCGCCGTAAGCCGGCATATAATCGGCATTGACGGCGATGCCGTCGGTGTAGATGAAGTGGTGGGCCGTAAACGGCATTTTTACCTTGGCCGGACGCACTATGCATTTGCAGTTTTCATTGTAGCCCAGGCTTTGTGTAAAGTTTTTGATGACCGGCCCCTGCGGCAGACTGATGTGCCCAGATGAGCCGAAGCAATCCCAGTTTACTGCAAGCGCTGAATATTTTTCATAATCTCGGAGCAGAACGCGGGCATCGTCATCCTGTTTAAGGCACAGGAATTCGTCAATATCGAAAAAAGCCAGCCATTCAAACTCGTTGCCGTGGTATTTCAGGCAGTGGTTGTACACGGTAAGCTGCATTGCCGATCCGGGAATCGTGTAGGTGTCGCATACGCCGAGGTCATAAAATTCGGCGAGAGTATCCCGCGCCGGCACTGCGCTGTCGTTGTCGTAGACGTATACCTTTTCAAAGCCGATAAAGTGGTGATAGCCGACCCATTCGCGGAGGAAAGGCGTTTCGTCTTTGGCTATGGCGCACAAGCCCAGATAATATGTCGGCGGCATCAGGCGCGCTCCGTTTCGTATGCTCAGCCGCGCGTCAGTTTTCTGAACTTCGCCCGGTGCGGCTGATCCGCTTCCTTGCCCATGCGCTTTTTACGGTCTCGCTCGTATTCGCTGTAGTTGCCGTCAAAGAATACGGCCGACGAGTCCCCCTCAAAGGCCAGAATATGCGTGGCAATACGGTCCAGAAACCAGCGGTCGTGGCTGATGACCAGCACCGAGCCGGCGAAGTTCTCTAGGGCGTCTTCCAAGGCGCGCATGGTGTTTACGTCCAGATCGTTGGTCGGTTCGTCCAGAAGGAGCAGGTTGGCGCCGGACTTGAGAACAAGCGCCAGATGTACGCGGTTTCTTTCCCCGCCGGAAAGAATGTCCACCTTTTTCTGCTGGTCCTGCCCGCTGATGTTGAAGCGGGAGCAATACGCGCGGGCGTTCATTTCCTTGTTGCCCAAGGTGATGATCTCGCTGCCCCCGCTGATGACTTCGTATATGCTTGTGCCGGGAATCAGGGCGTCACGGTTTTGGTCCGCCCAGGCCGTTTTCACGCTTTCGCCGATGCGCAACGTGCCGGAATCGGGCTGTTCGCCGCCCGCGATCATGCGGAACAGGGTGCTTTTGCCCGCGCCGTTGGGGCCTATGATGCCGACTATGGCTCCGGGCTGCACCGAAAAATTCAGGTTTTCGACCAAAAGCTTGTCGCCCGCGCGTTTTTCCACGTTTTGCGCCTCGACGACCAGCTTGCCCAGACGGGGACCGGGAGGGATGTAAATTTCCAGATCCCGCGCACGGCGCTCGGATTCATGGGAGAGCAAAGCCTCATAGGCGTGAATGCGGGCCTTGCTTTTGGTGTGGCGACCTTTGGGGGCCATGCGTATCCACTCCAGTTCGCGTTGCAGCGTCCCGGCGCGTTCGGAGGCGGATTTTTCCTCGTCTGCAAGACGTTTTTCCTTTTGTTCGAGCCAAGACGAATAGTTGCCTTTCCAGGGAATGCCGCGTCCACGGTCAAGTTCCAGTATCCATCCGGCCACGTTGTCCAGGAAATAGCGGTCATGGGTCACGGCAATCACGGTGCCGGGGAAGTTTTGCAGATAGCGCTCAAGCCAGGCCACGGATTCGGCGTCGAGATGGTTGGTGGGTTCGTCCAGGAGCAGGATATCCGGGTCGGTCAGCAACAGGCGGCAGAGGGCGACGCGCCGGCGTTCCCCGCCCGAGATGACGGAAACGGGCGTGTCCGGCGGCGGACAGCGCAGGGCGTCCATGGCCATGTCCAGACGCGAATCCAGGTCCCAGATATTTTTGTTGTCCATTTCCTCCTGAATTTCCGCCTGACGCGCTATAAGCGCATCCATTTCATCCGCCTCAAGAGGTTCGGCGAACTTTGCGTTCACGGCTTCAAATTCGTTGCGGACGGCGACGAGGCCGGCAACGCCTTCTTCCACCACTTCGCGCACCGTGCGCTGTTCGTTGACCAGGGGTTCCTGCTCCAGCAGGCCGATGCTCAGGCCGGGCGCAAGCACGGTTTTGCCTTCAAAGTCTTTGTCCGCGCCGGCGAGGATGCGGAGCAGGGAGCTTTTGCCTGAGCCGTTCAGTCCAAGAACTCCAATTTTGGCTCCGTAAAAATAGGAAAGGGAGATATCCTTGAGGATTTCTTTTTGTCCGTGTCGTTTGGACACGCGGATCATGGAATATATTATTTTATCCGGTTCGTTGCCCATCGGGGAATCCTTGCGGCTGAGGGGTTTGATGCGGGAGTCAGTATGGCAGATGAAAGCGCGCTTGTCGAGGCGACATGCCGGGGGAGAAGCGTAGGCGGAGTCAGGGCCGCTACAAGGCGATACCGAGCACCCGGCCGGGATCTATGCCGGATGTTTCGGGAGGCAGGCAGCGGGCTATGCCCGCAACGCCGTCCTTGGCCAGATCGCATTCGTGCAGACACATGGCATGTCCGTCCGGGTCAAGGGCCAGAGTGACGACAGGCTGTATGGGATTGGCGTAATTGCTGCCGGTGACCACACCCCTGTAGCCGTCCTGCAGTTCCACAACGCTGCCGACCGGGTAAATGCCCACCAGGCGGACGAATTTTTCCAAAATGACCGGGTGGAACTGTTTTTTACGCATTTGATACATAATTCCAAGCGTACGATGGGGGAAAAGTGCCCCTTTGTATGGCCGGCGACTGGACAGCGCATCGTAGGTGTCGGCTATGCCCGCGATGTGCCCCATAACGGATATGGCGTCTCCGGAAAGTCCCCTGGGATAGCCTGAGCCGTTGTAGCGCTCGTGATGCTCAAAGGCGGCCCTCGCTATTTCATCGTGTACTGTTCCGATGGAGGACATGAGATCACAACCGAGCTTGGGATGGCGCCTCACCAGGGTTTTCTCGGTATCGCTGAGCTTGCGTTTCGCATTCAGCAGAGCAACGGGCAGAAGGGCCATGCCCAGATCGTGCAGGAGGCCGGCCAAGGCGTAAGCGACCACCTGTTTCCCGCCCGCGCCGGAGCGCAGGGCGAAAGAGGCCAGCAGGACGGCAACATTGGCGCAGTGTGTATAGGTATAATTGTCCCCTCTGCGTATGCGCGGGATGCAGAGCAGGGCGTCCGGGTTGCGTTCAAGGCTTTGTATGGCCCCGAAGACGGCGATATCCATGTTTTCCGCCCTGGGTTTGCCGTTTCCGGCGGAATCCATGATACGGCATACGGCGGCCAGCAATTCGTCATAGGCCCTCAGGGCATAAGGCATTTCATCCCTGATGCCGCGGCCGGCCTGTCCGGACATAGGCCCGGAGGCAAAAACATGCAGTTCTCCTTCGCCGTATTCCGGCAATGAATTCAGGAACAGTTTTTCCGGCGGTGCACCGCGTATGTCGTCAATGCCGGTACGGGTGATCTTCAGACAGGTCGCACGGTATTCGTGTGAAAAAAATTCGGGATCGTTTGACGCGAGAGTCGCGGCGGCGGCATATTGTTGCATTATCGCCCCTGCATCGCGGAGGGGAACCCTCTCCGGAAACTTGCTGTGAGCGCGGCGTCTTCGAACATATGTTCTCCGGAATCAAGCAACAAAAAATATTCACTGCGGCATAATCGGCTTGTTCGGCACCCGGCCTCGGCGCACAATCAATCCGGCGCGCCCCGCTGTTTTTCCGGCAGCAAGGCAATCAGCGACCGCAGTCATTCACCGTTGAAAAGATGCTAAACCATTTTTTTTTTAATATCTATAAAAACTTTAGAGTTTATATAAAATTTTTTTTTCAAAGTTTCAGAACCCTTGAATATATATAATATGCTGATTATATACATTTTATTTTTAATATTTTTTTGCGGACCGGGCATGCCGTTCAGTTATGCATTTCGCAGCGGGCAGGCAAGCGGGCTTTTCCGCCGGGCAGACGGCGGGTAACGCGCCCGTCCCACAGGCGCAGACGAAAGTGCATTTCGCAGTAATGCACCCGTTTCAGCATAACATGCTGAAAGTCAATGTGTTTCAAGGAAGACCGCAGAGGAGGGGAGCGTGATCATGTAGAGTGATTCCGGCACGATGCGCAGGGCAGGCATGCCTTTTTCGGGCAGCAGGTCGTCGAATTTGACGGCATGCACGGCTTTTTTTTCCGCGCTGGCGTCATGCAGATACAGGGTCCCGGCATCGGCCGAACGGATGCTTGTCCAGTGCGAAACCAGTGGGACGGCCCCGGAGTCGGGCAAAAAACGGTGGAAGCGCACCAGGACGGCCTTGCCGGAAGCCGTGCCGCCTTTCAGGGCGTCCCGTAATGCGCGCCGGACCGCTTCGACTTCGCGGCGCGCCGTGTCCGACAGTGCGCCGGGTTGGTCGCCCGGATTTTTCGGGCCTCGGGGCGGGCAGCGCTCCGGCAGATAGACGGTATCGCCGCCCGGTTCCAGATCGGCATCGGAAATCGGGGCGGCAAAACCGCCCGGGCGCGAAATTTCAAGCCCGCAGGGTTCCCGCAGGCACCAGCGTCGGAGCATGTAGCGGATCACCCAGTAGTGGTCCGTGCGATTCCGGATGAAGGCCGCCCAGGGCGCGGGACGGGTCGCAAAGTCCTCCATGGTTGCATTGAAGATCTTGCGTGCCTCGGGTAGCCGGAGGTCGTGAACGCAGGCAACGGCATTGATCACGGCGTATATGCCGCATGCGTAGTCCAGCGTGCCTTGCAGGTATCGGCGCATCGTGTTTCCCCGGACGAAAGATACGGCAGATCGGGGAGAATTACAAAATTTTTTTTCCGCGCACTGGACGAAGCGGTATTTTAGGTCTATGTTTACTTCCTTAATGCTCCAACATAGAAAAAATATCAGCAAACCATGGCTGAATCCTTGCGCATACCGCCGCAACTGGACGGCATACTGGTGTTGAACAAGGCCAAAGGACCGAGTTCGGCGGACTGTCTGCGGAAGATCAAACACAGGCTGGGCCAGAAAAAAATCGGTCATGCCGGCACACTGGACCCCATGGCCGAAGGTGTGTTGCCGGTCCTGTTCGGGCAGGCCACGAAAATTTCCGGTCCGCTTCTGGAGGCCGGTGAAAAAATATATAGCGGCGTTATACTGCTCGGGATCATTACCGACACTTGGGATGCCGAAGGCAGGGTGACGGAGCGGCGGCCCGTAAAAGCTGTTGACGATGCGCGCATAAAAAGCGAATGTGCGGCCCTTGTCGGCACTTACGAGCAGGAGGTTCCCGCCTATTCCGCCGCCAAATATCGCGGCAGACCGCTGTATGAATTGGCGCGCAAGGGTCTTGAAGCGCCGACCAAGACAAAACAGGTAAGCGTTTACCGCTGCGAGGCCGAACTGGTCGGCCCAGAGCGGATATCCTTCCGGGTGGCGTGCGGTTCCGGTACCTATATACGTTCCCTGGCCCACAGCTTGGGGATACGATTAGGTTGCGGCGGCACGCTGGAACAACTGACCCGGGAATACAGCCGCCCCTTCGGGCTTTCACGGGCGCATACCCTTGAGGAAGTGCTGGAAAACCCCGAAGACTTTCCGTCCATGCTCACGGGCATCCCCGATGCCCTGCCGGACATGCCGCGCATCCGCCTGACACGGGAGGATGCGGACAGCGTCCGGCGCGGCGGAAGAATCCCTGCCGTCGTCGGAATCCCGGCGGCGGGAGAGAAATTTCTTCTGCTCGACCCGGACGGAAAGGCCTTGGCGCTGTGCATCGCCGAACCCGGCGAAGCGCGGGCGCCGGTGTTGCGCGTTGCGCGCGGGCTGTGGAATCCATAAATGCCCGCCGGAGGCGGGAGGAGGACTGCTGTGGTACTGGACGCCGTACAAAAGAAAGCGGTAATTGACGAACATGCCAAACATGAGGGCGATACCGGGTCCCCGGAAGTGCAGATCGCTCTGATCACAGCCCGCATTCAGGATCTGACGGGGCATTTTCGGGAACATAAAAAAGACTTCCATTCCCGTCAGGGATTGTTGAAACTGGTGGGGAAACGACGTAATTTGTTGAATTATCTGAGAAAAACTGATGTGCAGCGGTATCGTGCCGTTCTGGACAAGCTCGGATTGCGTAAATAACCGCTTTAGACGATCAAAACGGGCAGACGACGGATCTGCGGTTTATCCTCCATGTCTCCCGCAATCCTTTTTCAATAAAGGCCAAGGAATAGATTATGAGTGTATTTGCAAGCAAACGTGTCGGGATCGCCGTCGGCGGCAGGGAAATCATCCTTGAAACCGGGCGGCTGGCCGCACAGGCGGACGGGGCCGTATGGGTTCAGTGCGGCGATACCGTTGTGCTGGTGACGGCCTGTTCGCAGCCGCTGGACTTCGACAAGGGATTTTTCCCCCTGACCGTGGATTATTCGGAGAAGATGTATGCCGCCGGGCGCATACCGGGCAGTTTTTTCAGGCGCGAGATAGGCCGGCCCTCGGAACGCGAAACCTTGATTTCACGACTGATAGACCGTCCCATGCGGCCTCTGTTTCCCAAAGGATTCAAAGACGAGGTGCAGGTTTTGGCCAATGTGATCTCGGCCGACCCCGAGAACGATTCCGATATTCTGGCCCTGACGGGGGCCTCGGCCGCCCTTTGCATTTCTTCCATCCCCTTTGCCGGGCCGGTGGCGGGGGCGCGTATCGGGCGCATAGACGGCCGCTTTGTCATTAACCCGACCATCCCGCAACTGAAAAACAGCGATCTCAATTTCATTTTTGCCGCTTCCAGAGAAGCGGTGGTCATGGTTGAGGGCGAAGCCCGCTTCGTGCCTGAAGCGGCGGTGGCTGAGGCTTTGGAATGGGCACACAAGGAAATACAGCCGCTCATAGATGCCCAGGAAGAACTGATACGGCTTGCGGGCAAAGAGAAGCGGGCCTTGAAGGAACAGCCGAACCTCGGCGGCATAGCCGGCTTTTTGAAGACGCACGCCGAGGCCGACCTGGTCGAGGCCCTGACCGTTCCGGAAAAGATGCGGCGCAGGGAAGCCAAAAAGGCGGTCAAGGACAAGGTGATTGCCTTGGCTTCCGCCCCCGGTTCGCCCTTTGCCGAAGACGCCGTTTCCCTGGCGGCCGTGCCCTCCATACTCGGAGACATGGAAAAACACATTGTGCGCGGCCGCATACGCCGGGAAGGCGTGCGCCTTGACGGGCGCGACACCCGGACGGTGCGTCCCATAAGCATTGAAACAGGGGTGCTGCCCAGAGCGCACGGGTCGGCCTTGTTCGCGCGCGGCGAGACGAAATCTCTGGTCGTGACCACCCTCGGCAGTTCAACCGATGAACAGCGTGTTGATTCCCTGGTCGGGGACGCGACCAAGAAATTCATGCTGCATTATAATTTTCCGCCCTACTGCGTGGGCGAAGTCAAACCCGTGCGCGTATCCAGGCGCGAGATAGGACACGGAGCACTTGCGGAAAAGGCTTTGCGTCCCATACTCCCGCAGGACGAGTCCTTTCCCTTTACGCTGCGCGTGGTGGCCGAGACCATGGAGTCCAACGGTTCCTCAAGCATGGCCGCGGTCTGCGGCGGCTGCCTTTCCCTTATGGACGCCGGGGTGCCCGTTGCCGCGCCGGTAGCGGGCATAGCCATGGGACTTATCAAGGAAGATGATGAATTCATCGTGCTGACGGATATTCTCGGCGACGAGGACGCCCTCGGAGACATGGATTTCAAAATCGCAGGCACGGCCGACGGCGTCACCGCCGTGCAGATGGACATCAAGATTACGGGCATTCCCACGGAAATTATGGCGCGGGCGCTGACGCAGGCCAGGGAAGCCCGCCTGCACATTCTTTCCGAAATGGCCAAGGTCCTGCCCGCGCCGCGCCGTTCCCTGTCCAGATATGCCCCGCAGCATACGTCGATTGACGTCAGTCCGGAGGTCATCCGCCTGATTATCGGGCCCGGCGGCAAGAACATCAAAGCCATAACAGCGGAAACGGGCGCTTCCATCGACATAGACGACTCGGGCAAGGTTGCTGTTTTCGCGCCTACCTTGGAAGCCATGGAGCAGGCGGTGGAAAAGGTGCGGGCCTATGACCGCAAGGCCGAACTGGGCAAAAACTACGAGGCCACGGTCATCAAGATTCTGGAAATAGGCTGCATCGTCGAACTGGTGCAGAACATGGAGGCCCTCGTCCATGTTTCCCAGCTTGACCTCGGCCGGGTGGAGAATGTGGCCGATTTCGTAAAGCCGGGTGATACCATGACGGTAAAGGTAATCGAAATCAACGGCGACCGGGTGCGCGCCTCGCGGAGAGTCGTCCTGCAGGAAGAACGCGGCATTCCCTGGAACCCTGAGGAAACCGCCCGCCCGCCCCGCCGGGGGCGTGACGAACGCGGCGCGCGCGATGATCGGGGAGGCCGCGGAGATCGCGGCGGGCGCCCGGAGCGCGCCGGCAGGGATCACCGTTAGAGCAGTGCATGGGTTTACCTGCAAACCCGCGCAGCAAGATTGGAACAGGCGTTTTGCCCGCCGTAAATAACTGTCTCAAGCGTAAAATGCTGTAGAGCGGATAACTCGGAGCATTGTAATTCTGCAATGCTCCGGGCGTAAAGTGCTTCAGCGGCGCCCATAATCCGTTGCGGCCTGTCGTTCCGAGGTGCAGTCGAAGGGCCTGTAAGCTTTGCCGCACAGTGTAGTGTCATTCTGTGCCGAGGGCGAAGAATCCATCCGGGTGCCTTGAAAAAACAAACCCCGAAGATAGATTCTTCGCTGCGCTCAGAATGACAAGACAAGAAACGCGGCGGATTATGTGTGTATGAAGACATTGATTTTTTCAATGGCTTCGTCGTATTCAAAGGCGATAATGCAACGTTCAATTTCCGCTATACGTTCTTTTTGTCCACTGCCGAGACGCATGGAAGAGTATTTTTGCAGCAGAAGATTCACGGTTTGCATGTCCATATCCTGCAGGGCTTTTTTCAGCCTGTCGAATTCAAAGAGGCGGATGTCGGTTGCGTCGTTCGCATCGTCTTCCTGTTCCAACTGCAGAGCTTCCTGAATACTGCGGAGTACCGCGCCGAGATTCTCAATAAAGGGCACGGTATTATCCAGCAGAAAGGTTGTGTCGCCTTTGTGGGCGGAGCTTTCCAGACTTGCTGCCGAATGGGCGGTATGTAAGGCTCCGATGGTGCGGCATGTCCCTTTCAGGGCATGAACGAGGATGGTGTAGGTTTTTATATCGCCGCTTTCCAGGCTTTCCATGATTTGGGGAATTTTTTCCGCGCTGTCCCGGCAGAATTCGACCAGGATATCGTGGTAGACCATCGGGTTTTCGCCCGCGTTCAGCAAGCCGGCACGGCAGTTTATGCCTTCGATTTCATACCCGGAGGAATTGTTTTTGGGTTTATTTTCGCACACCGGCGTGTGGAGTTGTTTTTCAGCGGGCAGCCATTTGCGGAGCATGTCGGCGAGTTTGTTCATCCTGACCGGCTTGGGCAGGAAATCGTTCATGCCTTTTGCCAGGAAGATGTCCCTCTGTCCGGATACTGCGTTGGCCGTAAGGGCGATGATGATCGTGTCGCGGCAGCCGGCGTTGTCGTCGCCCGCCGCCCGGATGGCCGCGGTTGCTTCCAGGCCGTCCATGTCGGGCATCATGTGGTCCATAAACACGATATCGTAACTGTTGTTCATGACGAGTTCCACCGCGTCCCGCCCTGTGGTGCAGGTATCCGCCCGGATGCCGAAATGGGCGAGAAATTCTTTGGCTACCATGAGATTGGCGTAAATGTCGTCTGCAACAAGGACGCGGGCCGTCGGAGCGGAAAAATTCATTGCTGTCTCGTCGTCGGACGTGTTTTGTCCGGCGTTGCCGTTCAAAACATCGGCAACGGTTATGGAGTAGGGTGGGGATATAAGGGATTCCGCATTCCGGGGTACGGTTTCGCCCAGTTTGCCGACAACTACGAAACGGGTTTTGCCCGTTTCCTGTCCGTCTTTCGGCATGCAGAACCGTGCCTGTCCGGAGGTGACAAAGGCAAAGTCGAAGTCGCTGTTTTGCAGACTGTCGATAAACTCCTGCACCCCGAGCGCTTTGCGTATTTTAATCACTCCAAGATCATTGAGCGCCAGTTCCAGGGATACCATTTCGATGGAATTGTCGGAAAAGAGCAAGATGTGCGGTGGTGAGGCGGCTGTAAACCGCGCAACAGGGGTATTTTCCCTGAAGCCTTGCCGGATGACAGCCGTGAACGTTGATCCTTTTTTATACTTGCTTTTTACGTTTATGTAACCGCCCATCATGGCACAGAGATTATGTGTTATGGCTAATCCGAGTCCTGTACCTTCAATATGAATATGTTCTTTTGATGTACTTCTTTTAAAATCTTCAAAAATGAATTTTATATCTTTATCTTTGATACCTGTTCCGGTATCCATAACCTGAATGGACAACATGACGTTATTCGCATGCAGTTCCACTATATCGACGGTAAGTTGTATAAATCCCTTCTCTGTATATTTAACTGCATTTGACAGAAGATTATAAAATATCTGCCTGACCCTGACTTCATCGCCGAGCAGTATGGATGGTATGGCAGGGTTGACGCGCATGACGAAATTAATATCCTGCTTTTCAAGCATGGGGATACGCACCATGTTGACGATATCATTGAGCAGGCTGGAAAAATGATACTCGTATTTTTCCAGTTCAAAGCTCCCCGATTCTATTTTTGAAAAATCGAGGATATCACTGATGATCGCCAGCAGGGACGTGCCGGCCTGACCTATGATGGTGGTGTATTCCCGCATTTCGCGGGAAACGTATTTGCGGGCCAGGAGTTCCGTAAACCCCAGGATGGAATTCAGGGGAGTGCGTATTTCGTGGCTCATACGCGCTAGGAAGAGGGATTTTGTCCTGTTTTCAGTGTCGGCGCGATGTTTTTCCACGCTCAGGCGGAGGATGAAGTAGGAAGTAAACACAAAAGTCGCGATGCCGAAAAAAAGCAGAATGACGGTCATTGTCGCTATATCCCGGCGATATATCCGCTCGGGCATCGAAAAGCCCACATGCCAGCCGTTGAATATCTCCGTCAAAAATAATTTGCTGCGTTCGCCTTGGGAGTCGGTCACGGTTACGGGCGCCGGCATCCTGACGCCGTGTTGCAGTTTGTCCACAAGCGTTGCGTACCCGTCTATCTCCCACAGTTTGCGCCCGAGCAGTTTTCTGTCGCGGTAGACCATGACGGTGTAGTCCGCACTGGTCAGCAGGATGGATCCGTTGGCGGTTTCTTGATAGATTTTGTTGAAGAAACTCTCAATAGGGATGGAAAAGGCCGCAACGCCGTATATCTGCCCGGACCGGCTTCTCACGGACCGTGAGATGTCGAAGGTGATTTTAAGGGTTATCGGGCACAGGAAAGGTTCGGTCAGAACCGCTTTGCCGGGATCCAGGACGGCCTGCATATACCAGAGACGCATGGCGGCCGGCAGCGCATGGTGTCCGGCTTCATCCGGAATGGAAAGGTCTTCGCCCCTGATGTTCACGAGAAATTCAAAGGGCCGTACCGGACTGTATTCGTCGGAGCCGGCGAATTGTTTTTTCAGGATGCGCGCAAAGTCGCGGAGGTCTTCCTGGGTTGCTCCGTGATCCAGACGATCCTGAAAGTTCAGCGCGATAAGGTCAAGCTCGAATGACAGCGTGAACAGGCGCGCGGCAATCACTCGTCTGCTCAGGTTGAGCGTTGCGTGTACATCCTTGGCTATGGACTTCAGGATGCTGTCGCGCACCAGAAAGTAGCTGCACCCGACACTCAGAACAGTCAGGACCAACAACAGAACCAGCTTGTAACGGACGGCACGAAGCAACTCTTTCAGAGGCATGGGCGTCTATTGCGGGCCGGTGCATTCCATGGCATGGAGGAAGATGTCCGTGAGATCGGGGTCGAATTGCTTGCCTTTCTGCTGTCTGATGATGTCCAGGGCATGTTCGCTGCTGAAGGGTTCCTTATAGGGACGCTTTGAAATCAGGGCATCGTAGACATCGGCAAAGGCCATCATGCGCCCCTGCAAAGGGATTTCCTCTTTTGCCAGACCAAGAGGATAACCTTTGCCGTTCCAGCATTCATGGTGGGTGGCCGCCATGATTTTAGCGTGTTCCAGAAAGTCGCTGCCTTCGACCTGTTCCTGCAATTGGGCGATCATGTGTGCACCGACCTCCGCATGTTTTTTCATTTCCTCGCGTTCATCGGTGCTTAAAGGACCGGGCTTGAGCAGGATCACGTCCGGGATGCTGATTTTTCCGATGTCATGCAGTTGCGAGGACTGCAGGAACATGGGCATATCCCATTGTATCATGGTTTCGGCATAAGCGCTGTCGGTCGGAATGCTGTCTATGAGTGCGGAAAGGAGTCTGGTGGTGCGCGAAATATGGCCGCCTGTCGTGTAATCCCTGTATTCCACCAGATCGCCCATCATTCTCACCACCGCTGCCTGCAGATTGCTGATGGTCTCGGTTTTTTTGCGAACCAGGGCATTCAAGCCGTCGTTCATTTCCTTGAGGTCTTTTTTCTGTTGCTCCAGGAGCAGATGTATGCTCAAGCGTTTTTTCAGCAGATGCGGCGTAAAAGGTTTGCTCATGTAGTCCACTGCACCCATGGACAACCCGACCAGTTCGCTTTCTTTGTCCGCCTGCGCGGTGAGGAAGATAACCGGAATATCAGCGGTTTTCTTATCTTTTTTCAGGACTTGGAGTATTTCGTAGCCATTTTGCTCGGGCATCACGATGTCGAGCAGGATCAGGTCAGGAAGTGCCGGGCTTTGGGCCAGCATATGGAAGAGTTTGGCTCCGCTGGGCAGGGTAAAAACATCATACTCATCCATGAGAGCGTTTCTGGCCGCTTTCAGGATAATGGTACTGTCGTCGACCACCGCGATGATTTTACGTTTGCCGAACATGATCCCCCCTTCCCCTGCGGGATTTGTCGCCGCAACGCAGATGTTCCCCGATTTTTTAAAAGCTGCGCCTTTAGAGCATTTCAAAATTGAAAATGCTCAGGTGGCATAAGCGCGAAGCGCCACCGCCCGCCCCGCAGGCGAATTTGCGTTTCGCCGTTAAACGCCCCGGAAGGAGGCATTTCAAAATCAAAATCAAAATTTTTCCTTGCTCCTTACGGCGTTCCCTTTTGGTCACAATAAGCTCGGGAGAGGAATTGTCAAGGGGCAAAAGACAAAATTTTGCATGCAGATTGCGTGACGGGCGGATGCGGCGGCGACGAGGGGCATGTTTTTTCCACAGCATGGCCGCGTATTTTCCGATTTGTAATGCTGTTTTTTTGTTAGTCATAAGGCCTTGTTGCATTGCAGGAAAAATTCACATATATCTTTTCGGTCGCTGTTTTCGAACTCGGTAATTTCGATTTCGAAGCAAAAAATTCCGGTTCCTGCTTCAGAATCTGAAAGCGCGACAGTACGTCGCGCCGAAATGTGAAGCATTTCGAGAGGCAAGGTGGGACCGCGTTCCCGTTGTAGCCGGCGGATAAAAATTGCAGGACGCAATTTTTATCCGGCAATCGAATAACAGGTGCGCTGTGAAGAAACAAATTCTTGTAGTCGGCGGGGCCGGGTACATAGGTTCGCATGCGGCCATGGCTCTGGATGCGGCCGGCTATGATGTCCTTGTCTTCGACAACCTTTCCACGGGGCATGCCGATTTTTTGCGCTTCGGCCGCTTTGAAAACGGAGATCTGGCCGACAGAGCGGCCCTGGACCGGGTTCTGGAGAGCGGCGACATCCGTGCGATTATGCACTTCGCCGCCTTTATCAATGTGGGCGAATCAGTGAGCAATCCCGGCAAATATTACCGGAACAATCTTGCCTCCACCCTGAACCTCCTGGAAGCCGCCCGCGACCATGGCGTCGGCAACATCATTTTTTCTTCCACCTGCGCGACTTACGGCACCCCGCAAAGTTTGCCCCTGCGCGAAGATCACCCGCAACACCCCATCAATCCTTACGGCCGGGCCAAGCTGGCCGTGGAGTGGATGCTGCGCGATTTTTCCTCCGCGTACGGCCTGCGTTGCTGCATCATGCGCTATTTCAACGCGGCGGGAGCGGCGCCGGCAAGCCTCGGGGCGCGCATAGGCGAACGGCACGATCCGGAAACCCACCTGATCCCTCTGGTTCTGAGGGCAGCCATGCACCCGGGCGGTAAAGTGGGCATTTTCGGTACGGATTATCCGACCGAAGACGGCACCTGTATTCGGGACTATATTCATGTCTGCGATCTGGCCGAAGCCCATGTTCTGGCCATGGAGCGCATGCTGGCCGGGGAACCGGGCACGGCTTTGAACCTCGGCAACGGCCTCGGCTATTCGGTGCGGGAGGTGGTCGAGTGCGTGCAGGAAGTCACCGGCCTGCCCGTGAGGGTTGAATACAATCCGCGCCGCCCCGGCGATGCCGGAATCCTGGTCGGCGATGCTTCCAGGGCGGCCTCCGAACTGGGCTGGAGACCGAAATTCGCGGACCTGAAGACCATAGTGGGCAGCGCATACGATTGGGAGAAACAGTTGGAGCATTTCAAAGTTGAGAATACCTATGGCCGTGCAGGAGCAGAAAAATGCGGGGAAAATTCTGAAGGCAAAAAGCATGGATTTCCACGGGCCGCAAGCGGCCCTCGGAATGACAGAAAATTGTCATGAATGCCGGTGAGTTGCCATTGCATAGAGGGTTGTCATTGCGGGCGGCGAAGCCGCGCGGCAATCCATGCCTTTTAGGGTATTTTCAATTTTGAAATACTCTGAGCGCCGGAGGAGGCGTTTCAAAATCAAATTGCCCCAGAGAACATTCGACACAGGCGGACATAATGCGGAGAACGTCAAAAGAGCGGCTCGCGGAAAAACTCGCATTTTTCGGCAGATTCGGTGCCGATGCGCGCGGCGGGATCACACGGCCGGCCCTGTCGCTCCCGGACCTTGAGGCGCGCGCTGAGTTCCGGCGCCGTTGCACGGAACTCGGCCTGGAAGTGACCTGCGACGACATGGGCAATATCTATGCCGTAAGACAGGGCACGGAAAATCTGCCGGGCCCGGCAATGGGATCGCATGTGGATTCCGTCGTCAACGGAGGCAACTACGACGGCATGCTCGGCGTGCTGGCCGCGCTGGAAGTCCTGGAAACCATGGTCCGTGACGGTATTTCCACGCGCCGGCCTGTAAGCGCCGTGATCTGGACCAACGAGGAAGGGGTCAGGTTTCCGCCCGCCATGATGTCTTCCGGCGTGCTGACCGGCAAGTTCGACAAGGCCGCAGTGCTGGCCGTGAAAGATGCGGACGGGGTGAGTTTCGGCGAGGCTTTGCGGGCGGGAGGAATGCAGGGCGATATAACGGCGCGGCTCAGCCCCCGCAACTGCACGGCCTATCTGGAACTGCACATTGAGCAGGGTCCGGTTTTGTACGAGTCAGGAGAAAGCATAGGCGTGGTGCAGGGGGTCGTCGGGATGTGCAACTACACCATAAGCGCCTTCGGGCGGGCCGGACATGCCGGCGGTACACCTATGGGGAGGCGCCGGGACGCGCTGTATGCCGCCTCAAAGGTTATTTGCGACCTGTACGACAAACTCGGCCGGATCGGCGGCGGGCCGGTGTTCACCTTCGGACATATTGAATGCCGGCCGAACATGCATACGATTATCCCTGCGGAAGTGAGCTTTTCCTTGGACGCCCGCCACAGGGACCCTGATATCATGCGCAGGGTCGTGGAGGTGATCGAAGCCCTGCCTGCGGAAGTCGAGGGTTGCCGCATGGAATATCGGGAGGCCTGGTCGCGGAAAAGTACGCTCTTTGATCCGGCCCTGGTTGCCTGTGTGAAAAAAAACGCCGACGCCCTAGGCTGTGCCGGCCGTTTCATGTACAGCGGGCCGGGGCATGATGCGCAGTATGTGCAGGACATGCTGCCCGCCGCGATGATCTTCGTCCCGAGTATTGACGGCCTCAGCCACTGCGCGGATGAGAAAACGTCCCTTGACGACTGCCGGAACGGTGTCGATGTACTGCTGAACACGGTGCTGGAAATCGCCGGAAAATGAAATATGCAGGAGAGTGTTGACTGTCGAATGCTGTTGTCGCACGAAACCGTTGAGGAACAATGAAGTTCCGGCGTTAAAACATGCTTTGGCCGACACGCTCATATACAGATTGCCGCGTGGAAATCAGTAAAATTTTCCGGCAGCCTGAGATATCTTCCTTTCAGGCCCGCAAGGCTGAATCCGGGCAGGAGTTCGCGGGGGGAGATTGCGCGGGGGCGCTCAAGCAAGCCGCAGAGACAGGCAATGCGTCCGACGAGAGCGCAGGGGTCCACGCCCGCGGCGCGCAAGGCTGCAAGCTCCATGCTTTCCCGGCGTTTGGCCGGTCGCTCGCCCCGGTCGTCCAGCAGCAGGGGCAGATGCTTGTAAAGAGGAGGCGTTTTCCCGAGCAGAAAAAACAACAGGGCCTGACGCGGGGTGGAAGGGAAAAGGTCTTCGCCCCGCACCACTTCGCTGATCTCCATGTCCGCATCGTCCGCGGCGACGGCCAACTGGTAGGCGAACACGCCGTCCGAGCGCCGCAGGGCGAAATCGCCTCCGCATGAGCTTTCGTCGATAACCCTGTCCCCTGTGAACAGGTCCGTAAAACGCGGGACGGCCGTACCCCCGGCCGGGGTCTGTTCTCGGTCCGCAAGGGCGCCGGCGTGTCCGCGCAGGTCCCGGCCGACGGCAAGAGCGCGCAGGGCGCTCCGCACATCAAGGCGCAGGCAGGCCCTGCGTCCTGAGCGTTCCTTTTCGGCTCGCTGCTCCGGGGAAAGCGTCCTGCATGTGCCCGGATAAGGCGCACCTTCGTCCCCGGCATGCGGGGCGGCAGCCAGACCGCGCAGTTCCCGGCGCGAGCACCAGCAAGGGTAGAGCAGCCCCTGTGCCTCCGCCGCCCGCAGAATGCGCTCGTAACGATCCGTCCGCAGGCTTTGCTCATAAGGGGCAAAGGGACCGCCCGGCCCCGGCCCTTCATCGTAATCCAGGCCGAGCCAGGCAAGGTCGCGTATAATGCCCTCGGAAAACTCCGGTCTGGAGCGTTCCGGATCAATGTCTTCCATGCGCAGGATCGCAGTCCCTCCGCGGGAGCGGACGGAAAGCCACGCCATGAGAAAGATATAGGCGTGTCCCAGGTGCATGTTGCCGGTCGGGCTGGGAGCCAGACGTCCTCGTATCCCGCCCGGCGCGGCGTCGGGGGCTTGCGTCATGACCGGACTGATCCCGTTTTCACTTCAAAACCGCGTCCGAGGCAATTTGATTTTGAAACGCCTCCTCCGGCGCGTAACGGCGAAACACGGTTTCGCCTTGCCTGCGGGGCGGGCGAAACTACAGAGGCGCTGATTCATTTCTCTGAGGCAGCTCTGCCCCTTCAGACTCTCCCGGCAGGGAATCATTCTCCTGCACCCTTGATAGATATTTCAGCAGGATCTATTTGAGGGGGTCCGGGGGAAATCATTCCCCCCGGCGGGGTTCGAGGCAGAGTCCCGATTAGGCATTTTCAGCGTTGAAAATGTTCTAATACCTGTAATGATCGGGCTTGTAGGGACCTTCCACCGGAACGCCGATATAGTCCGCCTGCTCCTTGCTCAGCACGGTGAGTTTGGCGCCGAGACGCTCCAGATGCAGACGGGCCACTTCCTCGTCCAGATGCTTGGGCAGGGTGTAGACCTGTTTTTTCAGGTTTTTGTTCAGCGCCAGCTCAAGCTGGGCCATGACCTGGTTGGTGAAGCTGTTGGACATCACGAAACTCGGGTGTCCCGTGGCGCAACCCAGGTTCAGAAGCCGGCCTTCGGCCAGGAGCACAATGGAACGCCCGGAAGGCAGAATCCATTTGTCCACCTGAGGCTTGATGTTGACGCGTCGGCAACCGGGTTCGCTTTCCAGCCAGTGCACGTCTATTTCATTGTCGAAGTGCCCGATGTTGCCGACCACGGCTTCATCCTTCATGCCCGTCATGTGCTTGCCGGTGATGACCTTGTGATTGCCCGTGGCGGTTATGTAAATGTCGGCGACGGGCAGGGCGTCTTCAAGGGTGGTCACTTCGTAGCCTTCCATGGCCGCCTGCATGGCGCAGATGGGGTCTATCTCGGTAATCAGCACACGGGCGCCGAAGCCGCGCATGCTCTGGGCGCAGCCTTTGCCGACCTCTCCGTAGCCGCAGACCACGACGACCTTTCCGGCAACCATGATGTCCGTCGCCCGCTTGAGGCCGTCGGCCAGAGATTCGCGGCAGCCGTACAGGTTGTCGAACTTGGACTTGGTAACGGAGTCGTTCACGTTGACGGCCGGGAAGAGAAGTTTGCCTTCTTTCTGCATCCGGTACAAGCGATGTACGCCGGTGGTGGTTTCTTCCGACACTCCCCTGATGCGGGCGGCGGCGGCCGTCCAGCGGCCGGGACGCTCGGCGAGGGAGGCGGCAAGGCGGTCCATGATGACGGCCGCTTCCCTGTTGTCGGCCGGCACTTTGAGCAGTTCGGGTTTTTTTTCGACCTCGACGCCCATATGGATGAACAAGGTAGCGTCGCCCCCGTCGTCCACGATGAGATCCGGGCCGTCGCCGTCCGGCCAGGTGAGGGCCATTTCCGTGCACCACCAATAATCTTCCATACTCTCGCCTTTCCAGGCGAAGACTTTGGCCAGGCCGTCGGCGGCAACGGCGGCGGCGGCGTGATCCTGGGTGGAAAAAATGTTGCAGGACGCCCAGCGCAGATCGGCGCCCATGGCATGCAGCGTTTTGATGAGCATGGCCGTCTGTACGGTCATGTGCAGGGAGCCGGAAACGCGCAGGCCCTGCAAGGGCTTTGACTCCCCGTATTTTTTGGCCAGCGCCGCCAGTCCCGGCATTTCCCGCTCCGAGAGCTGCATTTCTTTGCGCCCTAGGTCTGCGCCGTTGATATCCGCGATTTTGTAAGGCAGGGAAAGGTCCAGCGGACGAATTGCGTTGTTCGGCATAGTGATCTCCGGTAAGCTTTTGTAAGCCGTTCGCCTTTCAGGCTGCGGCCGGGTTTTCCGAAATTATGATATGCAGGGCAAGACCGCATTCAAGCGCGGCAAGCCGCGTTTCACGCACCGAGAAACCGGCGCGGGTGAGGAAAGAACAGAGGGTATCGCGCTCGAAGCCCAGCCAGTGATCTCCGTATTCGCTGCGCATCCGCTCATCCTCGTGCCTGTCGAAGTCCGTGAGCACCAACAGCCCGGCAGGGGCGAGCACGCGGCGGATCTCGCGCAGGACTTCCGCGGGCCGGCTGATATGGTGCAGAACCATGTTCAGGGAGGCGAAACCGGCCTCGCCGTCGCGCAGGGGCAGATGGCAAAGATCCCCGATGCGCAGGGAAACGCGCCCGCCTTCCCCGGCAAAACGCCTGCGCGCCAGTTCCAGCATCCTGGGAGAACCGTCCACGCCGATGACGGTTTCGGCTTTCCGCAGCATGGCCTGTATCACATTGCCCGTGCCGCAGCCCAGATCGGCGGCTATGCCGCACTCCGGCATGGCGCCGCATACGACCGCGGCCGGATCAAAGCCGCCGAGAACCTCACGCGCCAGCCTGTCCCAGTCTTCGGCGATGGAATTGAAAAATTGTCTGGTGCTGCGAGCGCGTTCTTCAATCATGCCGGCCGCCATATCCAGGTCGGACTGCATGGCCGGATCGGCATACAGAAAAGGACGCAAGGCATCAATGAACACCTTGGCTTTGCCGGACTGCGGGGTGCTGTAGAAGACATGGAGACCGTCGCGCCGGTGGCCGAGCAGACCGGAGGCCGACAGTATCTTGAGATGGCGCGAGATGCGCGGCTGCCCCATTTCCAAGATCAGCACCAGTTCGTTGACATTGAGTTCATAGCGGTTCAGCACGCCCAGAAGACGCAGGCGGGTTTCGTCGGCCAAGGCCTTGAACCAGAGCAGGGCCGTGAATTTATTGTTTTCCGTGTCCGGCATGCTTGTTCTTGCTGTTTTTTTTCCAGGCCTTAAGGCAATTTGATTTTGAAACGCCTCCTCCGGCGCTTAACGGCGAAACACGGTTTCGCCAACGCCTGCGGGACGGGCGGCGGCGCTTCGCGCTTACGCCGCCTGAGCATTTTCAACTTTGAAATGCTCCAGGGATTTGCATCAATAATTCTTTATATAGTATATGCTGTTTCGGTAATATGTCAAAGCTTTTTTGCGCGCAACGTGTAAATTCGCGAACCGGCTTGCCAAGAGCGGCCTGATGCTTTACCCTCCCGTCAATCAAGGAAGGAATACAGGGATGTACAAGGGTCCACGCTCCAAATTTTCCGTTGTGTTTACGCTTCTTGCGGTTGCCGCCGTGATTTTCGGCGCTTTTACGATATTCAGGGATATGCAGCCTCCGGACATATACATTTCGCATGACGGCGACAGAATCAATCTGTCCTTGCCGGTGACCGTCGTCGCGGCGGACGCGGCATCGTCGATCAAATCCATGGAAGTTGCCGTGCGTTTTCAGGAAAATCTTGTTCCCATCGTTAAAAAGGAATTCAGCGGCGAGCGGAGGGAAGAGCTGACCTTTACCCTGGCTGATTCAGGTCTTAAGAACAACGATGTTTTTGACCTTGAAATAAGCGCCGTGGACAGTTCTTTCGGCGGTTTGGGTTTCGGCAACAAAAACACCGTGATCATTCCCATGCGCCTTGATACCTCCGAACCGCGGATGACGGTGAATTCCTCCGTTCCTTATGTGCGGCGCGGAGGCACGGGATGCGTTGTCTATTCCGTATCCAAAGAAGTCACCCGGACGGGGGTCAAGGTAGGAGAACTCTTTTTTCCTGCTTTCAGGCAGGAAAACGGCGATTATCTCTGTTTTTTCGCTTTTCCCCATTACCTGGACACAAAAGATTTCAACCCCTTGCTGACGGCGCTGGACAAGGCGGGCAACCAGAGGTCGCAGGCTTTGGACGTGACCGCCATGCCGCGCCGTTTCAACTCCGACACCATCGTTATCAACCGCTCTTTTCTGGATTCCAAAGCCGCTGAATTTACGGTCGTAGTGCCGGAACAGATGAGCGATATTGAGCGTTTTCTGGTTATGAACGGGCGCATCCGCAGGGCAAATGCCGCGACGCTCATGGAAACGGGCAAAATTACCACGCCGGAAATGCTCTGGAAAGGGGCTTTTCAACGTATGCCCAAGGCGGCCTCGCGCGCCGGGTTCGCCGATCACCGCACCTATTTGTGGGAAGGGAAAAAGGTGGACGAGCAGACCCACATGGGTTTTGACCTTGCGTCGGTGAAACATGCCGATGTTCCCGCAGCTAATTTCGGAACGGTGGTCTACGCTGGCTATCTCGGCATATACGGGAACCTGATCGTCATTGATCACGGCTTGGGATTGCAAAGCCTGTATTCGCACCTCAGCGAAATCGGGGTCGAACCCGGCCGGCAGGTCAAAAAAGGCGAGATCATAGGCAAGACAGGGAGCACGGGCATGGCCGGCGGCGACCATCTGCATTTCGGTATACTTGTTTCCGGGCTGGAGGTCACGCCTCTGGAGTGGCTTGATGACCACTGGATCAAGGACAACATCATCGACCGCATCAAGGACGCTGGCGGCCGTTCTCTGGAATTTCAGGTAAACGAAGCGACTGCGCCGCAGGTCGAAAGCGGCAGGCCGGCGCCGGAAAAGCCGGGAGCGTCCGATAGGAAGCCGAGCCGGCGTTCCCGCATGCGCCCCTGAAGAAGGATCCCGGCAACCACATCGGCATCGCTTTCCTGCAGGCGGCGTTCCCGCACATGCCCCTGAAGAAGGATACGCTGATTTGTTTCCCTGAGGGGGATCTGCCCCCTCAGACTCCCCCGGCAGGGGGAATGATTACCCTGCGCCTTCAATGCCTGAGCATTTTCAGTTTTGAGAATACCCGCAACCTCAAGCGTAAAATGCTCCATCAGTTCATTTTTTTTTTCATCCATTCCCGGTTCTGCCTTTTCCGGGCGCTACGGAGGCTAATCTTTTTTTTGATTATGTCGAAAAGGACCTTGACAGCGGCAAATATTCTGTGTCTTGTATGTCAATAGAAGGAAAATGCCGGCTGAAATGAGCATTTCGGCCCGCTTCTTGCTTACGCACACTCTCTGATAACGCGCTGTTTCTTCAAGGCTGGCGTGGCGTTCGCGTTTTCACCCGGCTCTGTTTTCTTCAGAAGACAGGGCCTTTTTCTTTTCGCACCGCACGGCGCTCAGGTTTGCCGCAGCGGGACGGCAATTTTGAACGGGGAATCCTGATGCGGGTTTTGGAGGTAAAATGAAGGCGCGGCTCGACTGCACGGCTTCTTCGCCTTCCACGCCATTTTTGAGCGTGGTCGTTCCTGCGTATAACGCGGGAACGACCATCAGGCGATGCTTGGGATCACTTACGGCCGTGCCGGCGAACGTCAGCCATGAAATCGTGATGGTGGACGACGGCTCGGACGACAACACCGCCCGGCGTGTCGAGAAGATGTGCAAAGCGCGACCCCACCTGCGTCTGCTGCGTCAACAGGTCAACATGGGAGCCGGCCCGGCGCGCAACCGGGGGCTGGAGGAATGCAGAGGTGAATTCATCTGGTTTGTGGACGCCGACGACGAGATTCCTCCCGCTGCTTTTTCCGGGCTGGATGTCGCACGGGCGACGGACGGCTGCGATGTCCTGATTTTCCGCTATAACCGTGTGCTCCCCCGTTCCCGAAAGATCTTCCCCTGGATAGAATACGATGCGCGGGTCTTTGCCGCCCGACCGGGAAATGATTTTACCGCCGTGGAATTTCCGGCTGTTCTGACAAGCTCGCACGCCGTGTGGAACAATTGGTTTCACCGGGAAAACACGGCGGCTGCCGACATGATTTTCCCCGACACCCCAGCGGGAACGGAGGATCTGTCCTTCACCGTCGCCAATCTGTACGCGGCCCGGCGTCTGCGTTTTCTTGACCGGGAACTGTACACCTTACGCGAGGACTCCTCCCGTCTTTCGCGCATCACTGACCGGCGCCGTCTGGCTGTCCTCACGACTTGTGACTTTACGGAAGATTAGCTGTTGCAACGCCGGGCAACGCCGGAGTACATGGCCGCCTTTCATGTCTGCAAGGCCCATCTGCTCCTGCTGACCTGCAAATTGACCGAAGGAAGCGCCCAGGCCAAGGCGAAAGAATGCCTGGATCGCTATCTTGCCGGTCTTGACGGTGAAACGGTCCTGCGTCTGGCCCGGCACGACTTTCTCCGGGCGGACCTGAAAAACAGGTTTCTGGCCCTGCACGGCCTGGATGCGGGCATAACGGCAAAGGCTCTGGCTCTGTGGTCCCTTGTTACAAGCCCGTTGCGTCGCTTCCGGGCAAGGTGCGCGTGAACTCCGAAAGCGCACCCGGCAAGGCGTGACCGCCAACCGGCATAACCCGAAAGTGGATTACGTCATGTTTTACCATTCTGTTTGTCGCCCCAAGCGTTCCTTGTGCATCCGGAAGCAGCGGACATTTATGCGGGTATTCTGCCGGGCGGCTCTGCCTTCCCTGTTCGCCGCGTCTTCCTCTGCTGTGGCGGCGGATGATGATACTTTGGGAAGCGCTGAATAATTCAGCCCCACAGCGCCGATTTGTCCCAGGGGCATCAATTTTTGAGGAAATTTCCGTATTTTGACCGGAATTTCAGCATATTTCTCCTCATTTTCGCCCTTTT
>JAISRC010000118.1 GCA_031273845.1 Desulfovibrio sp. | reverse complement strand
TTGAAACGCCTCCTCCGGCGCTTATCGGCGAAACACGGTTTCGCCTACGCCTGCGGGGCGGGCGGCGGCGCTTCGCGCTTACACCGCCTGAGCATTTTCAACTTTGAAATGCTCTAACTATACTTTTTTAAAAAGACGGTCACTACTCCTTCGCTACAGGGTTTCTTCCACCCCTGCTCTCTGACGGTTTGTGCCGTCGCACCATAGGCGGCACCTCTTTTGTCCGAGATTCGGAGGGATTGCCCGAAGTTTTTTTACCCGGTTCGCTTCAGCCCGGTAAGTTCCTGCCGCAACTCCGCCGCCGCCCGCTGTGGGCGGCGGGCAATCACCGATCCCAAGGCGGAGAACCGGGCGGCAGAATGACTGAATCGCGCACAGCGCCCGGTGTGCGGGAAAAGCGCGGGGCGGGCGCGGGCTGGATGACTCCGTCTTTCCATTGATAAATGCCGCGTTCACGCATCTGAGGGTGCTCCGGGGCCTCTTCAAGCGTCAGGACCGGCGCAAAACAGGCGTCAGTGCCTTCCAATATTTCGCACCATTCCGCCCTGCTTTTGCCTGCGAACAGTTTTTCCAGACAACGGGACTGCATGTCCCAGCGCGACGGATCGTCGCGTCCCTTCCTCTGTTCTTCGGGGACGCCGAGCCTGTTCATAAGTTCCGCGTAGAATTGAGGCTCCAGCGCGCCGACGGCGATTTCCCGGCCGTCCCCGCATGTATAGCACCTGTAGAAAGGAGCGGCCCCGCCGAGGAGGTTCTTGTCCCGCTCGACGGAAATACGTCCGCTCGGGGCAAGACCGCTGAAAAAGCTCATAAGAGAGGCTGCTCCGTCTATAATGGCCGCATCGACAACCTGCCCCTTGCCCGAAACCTGCCGCTCCTGCAGAGCAGCAAGAATGCCTATGGTCAGGAGCATGGAACCGCCGCCGAAATCGCCGACCAGATTCAGGGGCGGCGTGGCCGGTTTGCCCGGCGCGCCTATGGCGGCAAGCGCGCCCGTCAGGGCAATGTAATTGATGTCGTGGCCGGCGGCTTTGGCCAAAGGGCCGTCCTGACCCCAGCCCGTAATGCGGCCGTATACCAGACGCGGGTTTCGGGCCGACAGGATATCAGGCCCCAGCCCCAAACGTTCCATCAGTCCCGGGCGGAAACCTTCAATCAGCACATCCGCCCCGTCGGCGGCCTCCAGGCAATAGGCGCGCCCTTCATCCGAGCGTATATCGACTTCTATGCGCCGGCGTCCCCTGTCCGCCGCAGGATTGGGCCACCCGTTGCCTCCCCTGCGTTCGATGCGCAACACGTTCGCCCCTAAATCCGCAAGAAGCATACCGCAGTGCGGCCCCGGACCGATTCCGGCAAATTCCATAACCTTGATGTGCGTAAGCGGGCCTTGGCGGACCTCAGTATCGGACACGGCGGACCTCAATGCGGGTTGACGTTGCAGTGCTCCGGGCAACTTGACTTTGCAGTGCTCCGGTATACATTTCAAAAAAATCGTAGCGCACAGGCAAAAAGAGTCAAGCCGAAAAATGTCAGCTGTCAACAGCCGAAAAATTTCGGTAAACCCGACAGGCCGTGAAACAATCCAATTGCCTTAACGGCCAGGAGAGCGAATCAAAGTCGAATCGCTGCAGGAGGGCATTTGCGTGATAACAAGCTATACTCTGGAAAACGGCAGGTTGCGCCCCACAGCGGGTGAAACGCCGGAAACATGTTTTCCCGCTCGGGAGACCCCCGCATCCGTCTGGATCAACCTCGTGAATCCCACGGACGAAGAATGCGATGCGGTCGGCATACGCTTCGGTATTCCGCTCGAACATCTGCGCGCTGCCCTGGATTTCCACGAACGCCCCAGAATGGAATACGACGACGGCATACTGCTCATAGTTGCCCGCATCCCCATCCGCCTCGACACGCAAAAGCATGTGAACTTCGGCACCTGCCCCTTCGCGATCATCCTGACCCCGGTCTTGGGAGTGACCGTCTGCCTCCGGGATCACCCGGCGGAACGCCTGCTCGCCGAAAAAATGACGGGCAGCGGATCATCATGCACGCCCGAGCGACTGATGCTCACCCTGCTCCTGCGCATCAGCACAACCTTTATTGAACACTTGAGCGACATGGACGAGCATGTGGACCACATTGAGCGTACCCTGCATGAATCCATGCAAAATCAGGAGCTTATGCGCATGCTGCATGTGGAAAAGTCTCTGATTTACTTTCTTACGGCCCTCAAGGGCAACCACTCGGTCATGGAGAAAATGCGCAACCTTCCCTTTCTGGCGGGCAACGACAACGCGCGCGATCTGCTTGATGATGCACTTATTGAAAACAAGCAGGCCACGGACACGGCGGAAATATTCACGCAGATCATGGGGAGTCTGAGCGACGCTTTCGGAGCCATTGTGTCCAACAATCTGAATAAGGTTATGAAAGTGCTCACGGGCCTGACCATCGTCTTCATGGTGCCCAGCATCATCGGGGGGCTGTACGGCATGAACGTGCCCCTGCCTCTGCAGGATAAGCCCTTTGCCTTCGCCGGCCTGTGCGTTGTATGCCTCGGCCTCTCCGTGCTCGTTTACCGGGTGCTGCGCAAAATGAACTGGATGTAATTCCGATTCCAAATCAGAGCATTGCAAAGTTGAAAATGCTCATGTGGCGTAAGAGGGTAAAAAACAATGAAAAAGCATGGAAATTTACCTGAATTGATGGTTTTAGAGGCAATTTTTAAGGAAGCACTGATTCTTATGTGGCTCCCTGTCAAGCCTCCTCGACCTGTTTTAATGTCTTTTAGTGCGGAGGCGAGTGGTCCGCGCCGAGAATGAGCCGACAGACAGCTCGTCGGAGGCGCTGTCCACTCGCCTCCGCGGCCGCAATGTTTTTTTTAATACGACAATGT
>JAISRC010000106.1 GCA_031273845.1 Desulfovibrio sp. | reverse complement strand
ATTTTTGAGGGTATCGCTCGCAAGGCCCGTGCCGGCTCCTTAAGGCAGCACCAAAACCGACACTACTTGGCTGCTACAAAAAGTGCGAAAAATTCTGGACAGTACCGCCGCTTGCGGCCCGTGGGAATCCATGCCTTATGTCTCGCAAAGCGTCCGGAACGCGTAGGGCGCTTCCGGCATTTGTGCGGCATCACGGCATTTACGGCACGGCACCCGGTTATGCGGTGGTTCCTTGCCCGACCTATTTTACGCCCATAATGTAAATTATGTTAACTTTACTATGGACGAAACGAAAGGACGGTCCGCCCTGTTCATTTTCCTGAACGTTGCATGTCGCATGTCGCATGCTGATTCAGCAAGTCACATTTGAGGGGGTTCGGGGCGAAGCCCCGATTACATCAATGAAAATTTGGGAGAATCAGACCGCACTGCGGCGTGAAGGCACTATAATTGGAAGGTTTCGCCCAAGTATACGCGCCGGGCTTTGGGATTGCGGATAAGTTCCTCAGGGGTCCCGTGGACGATGATCAAGCCCTCGTGCATAAGGTAGGCCCGCTCACAGATCCCCAGTGTTTCCCTGACGTTATGGTCTGATATGATCACCCCGATCCCGCGCATCTTCAAGTCCTGAATGAGAGATTGAATGTCGTCAACCGCCAGAGGGTCTATCCCGGCAAAGGGTTCGTCAAGCAGGATAAATTCTGGCTCCCGAATAAGGGATCTGGCTATTTCCAAGCGTCTGCGCTCACCCCCGGAAAGGTGCGCGGCAGGCGAAGCGCTCAGATGCACTATGTTGAATTCTTCAAGCAGATCTTGAGCTTTCTTTTTCTGCTCCGCCTTGCTCATTCCCGTATATTCCAGAATGATGCGCAGGTTGTCCATGACCGAGAGGCGTTTGAACACCGAGCTTTCCTGGGGAAGATAAGAAAGCCCGAGAAGGGCGCGCTCGTGCAGCGGCAGGTCCGTTATCTCTTTTCCGTTCATCAGCACGTTGCCGGAACCGACCTTCTGGATGCCGATGATCATGTAAAAACTTGTGGTTTTGCCCGCGCCGTTGGGTCCGAGCAGCCCGACGATTTCGCGCTTGCGCACTTCCAAGGAAACTCCGCGCACAACTTCCCTGTCGCCGTACCATTTGTGCAGTTCTACGGCCTGCAGTGTGCCGCTCCCGGAACTCACTGCCTTTTGCCCTGGCCGCCGGCCGTCGGAATCGGACTTTTGGACCCGCTGTTTTCCGTTTTTTCAGGGGTGTAAAAGACCACCCCGGCGTTGTTCAGGACTTCGCTGTGATTGGCGCTGAAATAATGCACTATCGTCCCCCCGGTAATCACGCTTTGCTTGCCGTCCCGGAGTCTGGGCGCGCCTTCCATGACGAACTTGTCCTGTTTTGCGTAATATGTCGCCCTGTTGCATGTCCCCTGCCGGTCGTCGCTTTTCATGCGCACATTGCCTTCGGCCACAATGCGGTCTATCTCTCCGGCTTCCATGCCTTCCGCATCGGCGGCGCCGGCTGGTTTTGCATCGCTTTTGTCGAGATACACGGTCATTTTTTCGGCCCACAATTCAAAATCCGGCCTTTGCACATGCACATCGCCGGTAAAGGATACGATCTGTGCTTCAGCGTCATAATCCATGCGCCCGGAATTGATGCCGGTCGGCACCTTGCCGCGCGCCGGGCTTTCCGCCGCAAAAAGCGGATGCGCCGAAACCGTCAGGAACGTCAGGCATAAAAAAACCGGGAGAATATTTTTTTTGTTCATCAAAATTGCCTTTAGAAACGCTGATTTATTTCTTTGAGGAGACTCCGCCCCCTCAAACTCCCCCGGCAGGGGCGCCTTGCTCAAATTTGTTCGCCCTCACTTGGTTCGGGATGAGCGGCCCTTGCATCCTCAATAAACATTTCAGCAGGTTATATTGAGGAGGTCGGGGGGCTGTCCGTCCTGAACAAAATGAAGGCGGACAAAATCCTTCGTAGTAGTTTCCCCCGGCGGGGTTCGGGGCAGCGCCCCGATTAAATCAGTGCTTCCCTTTATTCAAAATGAACCGAAACGTTACCTTCCGCCGTCACAAGCCTGCGGTCTATAAACCAGGTGATCGTTTCGGCGCGTCCGTTCATGCCTTTGCCGCCGAATTTTCCTCCTTCGGGAAAGCTCATGGCTTTTTGCGCATCGTCGTAAACCAGCAGTTCGCCTTCAAAGACCTTGTCGTCTTGGATGATATGCACGCCGTCGATGAAGCGGATGATACGCGCCTTCTGCTCGATGTTCCCTTTTTCGGAACTGACGCGCATCACTTTGCCGTCTTCTTTCATAAAATACGTCAGACGCGGTTTATCCAGCACAAGCAAATCCTCGCTCTTCTGCAAACCTGCCCATTCGGCTTTCAGCCGCCACAGCTCAAAGCCGCCTTCCCCCTGGCTGAGACTGATGCTTTTAAGGGCAAGGTTCAGGGCGGCCTCATCCCTCAGGACGGGCAGATTTGCCGGATCGTCCGCAATGTTTTTTTGTTCCGGCCCTTTTTCATGAGCCGCCTGATACAGATACCCGCCGGCAAGCGCCGCGCATACGCAGGCGACGGCGAAAACCTTCTTCAGCACCGCCTGCTCCAGGAGGCAAGTACGGCTTCATATTTGCCCTGGGCCATGAGGAGATGGCGCACCACTTCGCGTACCGCCCCCTGCCCGCCCCCGGCGACGGTCACATATCCCGCGATGTCCTTGACCTCCGGCTGGGCGTTGGCGACAGCCATGGGCAGGCCGACCATGTCCATGACCGACAGGTCCACCCAGTCGTCGCCCAGATAGGCGATCTGTTCCCAGGAAAGTTGATGTTTTGCTTTAAGTTCTTCCAGGCAAACTTTTTTATCAAGAAAACCGGCGTAATAGTCCGTGATGCCCAGGTCCCGCACTCTGGCGGCCACGGCGGGGGAATCCAGCCCGGTTATGACCGCGACGCTTATCCCCGCTTTCTGCGCTATTTTGATGCCCAGACCGTCCTGAACGTCAAAGCGTTTCATGACTTGGTTCTGCAAATCGTAATACAGGCCGCCGTCGGTCAGGACCCCGTCCACGTCGAGGATCAGGAGCCGTATGTCGGCGGCCGACTGTATGGGAAAAAAGCAAACGCCGGGATTACTGTTCACTTGTTGCACTCCAGACGGCGGAAAGCTGCCGTAAAAGTTTCGGCAGGTCGGAGAGTTTAAGGCTGTTCGGTCCGTCACACAAAGCTCTGTCCGGGTCGGGATGGCATTCCAGAAAGACCCCGTCCGCCCCGGCGGCGGCCGCCGCACGGGCAAGCAGGGGGACCATCTCCCTGTCCCCGCCGGATGATTCTCCCAGACCGCCGGGCAACTGGGCCGAATGCGTGGCGTCCATCACCAGCGGAACCCCGGCCCCCGCCATCAGCCGGAAGGAACGCATATCCACGACCAGATTGTTGTAGCCGAAGGAAGACCCACGTTCCGTAAACAGGATTTTCCCATTGCCCGTGGATGCCGTTTTTGCGTAAACCTGCAACATGTCCTGCGGGGCCAGAAACTGGCCCTTTTTCACGTTGACGATGCGCCCGCTCCGCCCGGCCGCCAGCAGCAAGGCTGTCTGCCGGCAGAGGAAGGCGGGGATTTGCAGGATATCCACGGACTCGGCCGTTTCTTCCACATCGCTCACTTCATGCACATCCGTGGTCACGGGCAGGCCGCTTGCATTCCTCACGGCGCGCAACCATTCCAGCCCGAGCCTCATGCCCGGCCCGCGGAAACTTTTGATCGAAGTCCTGTTGGCCTTGTCGTAGGACGACTTGAATACTGCGGGCATCCCGGCTTTTTCCGCCGCCTCTTTGACAGCGAAGGCCGACTCCAGCGCCTGTTCAAGGCTTTCAAGGACACAGGGGCCGGCTATCACAAAATGTCGCGCGCGCAATGCGGCATACAGGACATCGCCGGAACGGTCTGAAGTGTCGGGCATAACAACTCTTTTTATGAGAAAGGCGCGCTTCTCGGGTCACAGGCCGGCCCGGTTTGCGTATTTTTGGGCCGCCAGAATGAATTCACGGAACAGGGGATGGGGATTCATCGGGTTGGACTTGAACTCCGGATGAAACTGGCAGCCGAGAAACCAGGGATGTCCGGGCAATTCGATGATTTCTACCAGCTCACCGTCCGGGGAAAGGCCGCTGAAAAACATCCCGGCCTCTTCCAGAGGCCCGCGATACACGTTGTTGACTTCGTAGCGGTGCCTGTGCCGTTCGCCGATCTGCTTCCTGCCGTAGGCCGAAAAGGCGATGCTCTCTTCCTTGAGCGTGCAGGGATAGGCCCCGAGGCGCATGGTGCCGCCCTTGTCGGAATATTTGTCGCGTTTGACGCGGGCGTTTTTATGGTGGTCCAGCCACTCCGTCATCAGGTAAATCACCTTGTGTTCGGCTTCCGTGTCGAATTCTTCGGAATTCGCGCCGCCGAGTCCGGCGACGTTGCGGGCGAATTCAATGACGGCGCATTGCAGGCCCAGACAGATGCCGAAAAAGGGAATGTCGTTTTCCCGGGCATAGCCGACGGTGATTATTTTTCCTTCCACCCCCCGGTCGCCGAAGCCGCCGGGAACCAGTATGCCGTCCAGCCCGCTCAGTATGTCCCGGACCGTGTCAGGGGCCACGTCTTCGGAATTGATATATTTCAGGACGACCTCAACCCCGTTGGCCAGGCCTCCGTGTACCAGAGCCTCGTGCAGACTCTTGTACGCTTCCTTGAGCGAAACGTATTTCCCCACGATGCCTATGGTGACGGAACCCTTGAGATCGCCAAGCAGCGCGACCAGCTTTTTCCAGGCGGCCAGATCCGCGTTCCTGGCGGGCAGGCGGAGCATGATGGCTACTTTCTGGTCCAGCCCTTCCTCGTAAAATTCAAGGGGCAGCTTGTATATGTTGTCCACATCCACGGACGAGAAAACAGCGTCCTCGTCCACATCGCAGAACAGGGCTATCTTGCGCTTCAGCTCGCGGGAAACCGGCGTTTCGCACCGGCAGAGGATGATGTCGGGATGAATGCCTATGCCGCGCAGTTCCTTGACGCTGTGCTGCGTGGGCTTGGTCTTGTGTTCGCCGGCCGCGGCCAGATAGGGTACAAGGGTCAGGTGGATGAAGAGACAGCGGTCCTTGCCCAGATCTCCGCGCAACTGGCGTATGGCCTCCAGAAAAGGCTGGCTCTCGATGTCTCCCACCGTGCCGCCGATCTCAATTATGGCCACGTCGGTCTTGTTCTCGGCCAGCCCGCAGATCGCCAGCTTTATTTCGTCCGTAATGTGGGGAATGACCTGCACCGTGCCGCCCAGGTAATCGCCGCGCCTTTCCTTGCTGATCACGCTGTAATAGATGCTGCCCGAGGTATAATTGTTCTTCTGGGACAAGGGGGTACCCAGAAAACGCTCGTAGTGTCCGAGGTCCAGGTCAGTTTCCGCCCCGTCATCCGTGACGAAGACTTCGCCGTGCTGTGAGGGGTTCATGGTGCCGGGGTCCACGTTTATATAGGGGTCGAGCTTTTGTATGGTGACGCTCAGTCCTCTGGTTTTGAGCAGCGCTCCCAGAGAGGCGGCGGCCATGCCTTTTCCCAATGAGGAAAGCACCCCGCCGGTTATGAAAATAAACTTTGTTTCCCTCATGGCCCATCATCCCCGAGGTTGACGCCAGCTTGTCCGCCGGAGTATTGATACGGGTCCGTGCGTTTCAGCCCCGCGCCGGCGGTTCAGGCCGCGCCCTTCGCGTCGCGGGCGCCGAAAGCGGACCCCTGCGCCGCATTTTTTACTATAGAACGATACAAAAAGAAAATGAAAATATCGACGCCCTGCCCTTCTTCCGCAAAGGACTCCGCCCGTGCCCTGGTGATTACGGGCTACGGGGTCAACTGCGAAAAGGAATGCGCATACGCCGCGCGCGCGGCCGGGGCCGCCGTTGCGGACATCGCCTATTTTTCCGACCTGGTGGAAGGACGCAGGCGCATCGCCGACTACAACTTCATCATCTTTCCGGGCGGTTTTCTGGACGGGGACGACCTGGGCGCGGCCCAGGCCGCCGCCCAGCGCTGGAAATACGCCGTGCCCCGGCACGGCGCCCCTTTCCCGGACCAGCTTCTGGCCCTGGTTGAAAAAGGCGGCCTTATCCTGGGCATCTGCAACGGCTTTCAGCTTCTGGTCAAGCTCGGCCTGCTCCCGGCTCTGGGCAACAAATACCTTGAACGCCAGATTTCATTGACACACAACGCTTCGGCCCGTTTCGAAGATCGCTGGTGCCGCCTGCGGGTCAACAGGGAAAGCCCCTGCGTGTTCACCGACGGGCTTGATTCCCTGTACATGCCAGTGCGTCACGGGGAAGGCCGGATTGTGGCGGCGGACGAGGCCCTGCTGCGCAGGCTGCACGCGGAAAATCTCACCGTCCTGTACTACGCGGACGAACACGGCCTGCCCACGCAGGACTATCCCGACAACCCGAACGGTTCGCCTTTGGGCATAGCCGGGCTGTGCGACCCGAGCGGGCGAATTTTCGGCCTCATGCCGCATCCTGAAGCCTATAACCACCCTACCAATCATCCCGGCTGGACGCGCGGGGAAAGCGCGGCTTCCGGCCTGAACATATTCGCCCGTGCCGTGCGCCGGCTGGGCGGGGGCAGGCCGCCCGGCGCCCCGGAGCTTTTCAGCCGTGATTCCGTGCCGTATCTGCGGTCGTGACGCGTCAACGGGCCGGGTCCGGGGCTTTGTCCCCGCGCCGGACAGCCAGAAGCTCGCCCTTTGCCCGGAACACGACACCGAAGAAAACCGGGCGGCGATGGAACGCGACTGGCGGGAACTTCTGGAAAAAGACCTGGCTCTGGCCGTTTCCCTTGCCGAACACAAGGCCGCTCCCGCTGTCTATGCCGTGACCGTGCGCTTTATCGGCGGAGGAACGCTTTCCTTCACCTGTCTTTCCTGCGCGCCCACAGCGCAAAATACCCTGCGAATCGCGGAACCCGACGGCACGCAGACCTTTATCCCCATGCGCCATGTCCGCGATTATGCCGTCCGCACGCATGTATGTGAAAAAGGAGGGTGTTGAGCCGCAAAAGTTATTGTCGCTTACCGGTATATGTATTAATAACATGTAAAGCTTTTTTCGGCAGGGAGGTATATGTATTATCTGCATCATTATTTCGACCCTGACCTAAACTACAAACGGCTGACGCCGAAGCTCGGCCCGGGCGGCACAACCAATACGCGCTACCTCGGCTATGTGCAGAACGTGGTCCGAGGGCAGGTGCTTGCGGAACTGGTCGATTTGGAATCTTTCTCTGTTGCCGAACGCGACCCGCGATTCGTCCTTAAAAAACCTTATTTGCCCGTAGGCCCGAATTGCGCGCTTCACGAGAGCAACCCGAACAAAATCGTCGCCGCTTCCAACGGTTATGTTTTTTACAACCAAGGGCTGATTTCGGTAAAAAATCTTCTCAATATCCGCGGCGATCTCAATTTTGCTACCGGGAATGTTTTTTTTGTCGGAGACGTCGTCGTACACGGCGACGTCCAAACCGGGTTTTCCCTTCAAGGACGCAATGTCATGGTAAAAGGTCATATTATGCGTTCAAAAATTACGGCTGTACATGACCTCGTCTGCCTGAACGGAATACGCGGCGGCAGTGTCTCGGCCGATTTCAGACCTGACAAAGATTTCGTTGCGAATTGGGAACCTGTCGCCCTGCTTGAAACGGGCGGCAATCTGCGCCTGCGTTTCTGCGAACATGCGAATATTCTGGCCCGCGGCAACGTCATCATTGAAGATTCCTGCCTGCACAGCACGATTTATGTGGGCGGGAACCTGGTTGTTAAGGGCCGGTTGCAGGGCGGGACAGTAGTTGCCGGCGGACTGGTTTATGTAGGCGAACGCCTGGGCAGCGATTTCGGAGAACGCACACGCGTTTTGCTGGAGCAGGATCCGTTTGAATATAAGCAATTGCGCGATAACGCCGACATGATTGCTTACCTTGAAGACTGCGCAGCTTCTTTTGAATACAGGATGTTGACGAACAAGGAGTCGGCAGCGTATTACTCGCAACGCATAATGTTGGCTGAACGCATGCTGAAATCCCTTATCAGTAAAAACAGAGAATTATGGGATAAATTTGATATGGACAGCGATCCCGTTGCGGCCCGCAAGCTGGTGGTCAACGGCAAAATTATGCCGGGTTGCGAAATATTTTTCGGCGGAAGCAATTACAGAACCTGCGAAACGGACTCGGCTCTTACCTTTTTGCTTCAAGACGGCAGAGTAACGGCCAGACATACCTATGACTCCCCGATACCTGCAAAAGAGCACCCGGATACCGACACTCTGCAGAACGGAATATTTCAAAATTAGAGCATTTCAAAGCTGAAAATGCTCAGGCGGCGTAAGCGTGAAGCGCCGCCGCCCGCCCCGCAGGCGTAGGCGAAACTTGCTTTCGCCGTTAAGCGCCGGAGGAGTCGTCTCAAAATCAAATTGCTTTAAGGAAATACCGATTGGAATCAGTCATGGGCGCGCGGTCGTTTCCGGCCTTGCAGCCCATGACTTTTCGGTTTTATTTTCCGCGAAAAGGCTGTATGTTGCCCACGTTTGCATGCTTTTTCCATCGTTCCTTCACCCTCTATCGCAAGGGAGTGTCCCATGTTTCAATCCACAACCGGCGCCGGCCGCCGATTGATTCTGAAAAAGATCCTCATGTCGGTTTTCGTCGCCGCCGCGCTGTGCATGCTGGCGAATCCGGCCGTCGCAGGCACAGTCCGCATCGGCCTTATGTGTCCCCTGACCGGCGGATGGGCGAGCGAAGGCCAAGATATGCGCCGGATTATCTCGCTTCTGGCCGATGAAGCGAACAAGACGGGCGGCGTCAAAGGCTCCCGGATCGAACTGGTGGTGGAAGACGATGGCGGCGACCCGCGCACGGCCGCCCTGGCCGCGCAAAAACTGGCCGCCGCCGGCGTGGTCGCCGTGATCGGCACCTACGGATCCGCCGTGACCGAAGCCTCCCAGAATATTCTGGATGAAGCCGGAATCCTCCAGATCGCCACCGGGTCCACCAGCGTGCGCCTGACGGAAAAAGGGCTGCCCTATTTCTTCCGCACCTGCCCGCGCGACGACGAACAGGGGCTGGCGGCCGCCCGCGTCATTCAAGGCCTGGGCCACAAAAATATCGCCGTCCTGCACGACAACTCCTCCTACTCCAGGGGACTGGCCGACGAAACCAGGGCACTGCTGGACAAGGCGAAGCTCAACATCGTCTTCTTCGATGCCCTGACTCCCATGGAACGCGATTATTCCGCCATTCTGACCAGACTGCGCGCAAGCTCGCCGGACATGGTCTTCTTTACCGGCTATTATCCGGAGGCAGGCCTGCTGCTCCGCCAGAAGCGGGAAATGGGCTGGAACGTGCCCATGCTGGGCTGCGATGCCGACAATAATCCCGATCTGGTAAAAATCGCCGGAACCGCAGCGGCTGCCGGCTTTATGTTCATCAGCCCCCCGGTGCCCGCCGACCTTTCCACCGACCGGGGCAAGGCTTTTCTGGACGCCTACCGGGCCGCCTACAAGGAGATGCCGCAGTCCGTATGGGCCGTTCTGGCCGGGGACGCGTTCAACGTGCTGGTGGAAGCCCTGCGCCATGCCGGCGCCGATTCCGCCGCCGCGGCCGCATACCTCAAAACCGGGATCGGCGGCTATGCCGGCATGACCGGTACTTTTTCCTTTGATGCCAAAGGAGATCGCGTGGGCGACCTGTACCGGCTTTATGAAGTCAACCCGGAAGGCGTGTTTAGAGCAATTTCAGAATGAAAATGCTCTAAAGTCAGACCATTGACGGCCTTCGCATGGATCAGTTTTTCCAGCAGCTTATCAACGGCTTGGCCGTCGGCGGCATCTATGCCCTGGTGGCCCTGGGCTACACCATGGTCTACGGAGTGCTCAAGCTCATCAACTTCGCGCACGGCGACCTGTTCACCATAGGCGCCTACTTGGGCATGACCCTGTTTGTCGGCATGGGGCTTGCGGGCAAGGCGCCCGTCCTTGTTTCCGTCCTCCTTGTCGCTCTGATGGTCATGGGGCTGGTGGCCCTGCTCGGCCGGCTGCTGGAACGGGCCGCCTACCGCCCCCTGCGCAAGGCCGGCCGCCTGTCCGCTGTGGTGTCCGCCCTGGGCGCCTCCATTTTTTTTCAGAACGCGGTCATGCTTATCTGGGGAGGCAAGTATGAAGTCTATCCCGAAACCATGCGGCCGTCGGTCATTCTTTCCCTTTTCGGCATGGGGGTTCCGCTCATCCGCCTGATCATCATCGGCGTTTCCGTTCTGCTCATGCTGGCCCTGTACTGGTTCATCGACCGCACCCGCACCGGCACGGCCATCCGCGCGGTGGCCATCGACCAGAGCGCGGCCCGGCTGATGGGCATCAATGTGGACCGCATCATTTCCCTGGTTTTTTGTATCGGTCCGGGCTTGGGCGGCGTGGCCGGGATGATGGTGGGCCTGTCCTACGGCCAGATTGATTTCAACATGGGTTTCTCTTACGGGCTCAAGGCTTTCACCGCAGCCGTCCTGGGCGGCATCGGCAACATTCCCGGCGCCATGCTCGGCGGGCTTCTGCTGGGTCTGATCGAAACCCTGGGTGCGGCCTACCTGACCATCGCCTGGAAAGACGCCCTGTCCTTTCTGGTGCTCATTCTCATCCTGATCATCCGCCCCACGGGCATTCTTGGGGAAAGAACGGCGGAAAAGCTGTGAAGCGCGTCCGCTTTCCCGAAGGGGCCAAAATTCCCGCCGTCGCCGTCCTCATAATGATCGCGGCTCTTCTGCCCCAAGTCCTGAACCAGTACTGGATCGCAGTTTGCGTCAGCGTGGGGCTGGGCGCCCTGCTTTCCCTGTCGCTCAACGTTATTCTCGGCCAGGCCGGCATATTCAATATGGGGCACGCCGCCTTCTACGCGGTGGGTGCCTATGTCACGGCCGTTCTCAACACCCGCTTGCAGATTCCCGTTCTCTGGCTCCTTCCCGCGGCGGGAGCGGCAGCCGGCCTGTGCGCCCTGCTGGTGGCCCGCCCCATCATCCACCTGCGCGGCGATTATCTGCTTATCGTCACCATCGGCATCGTGGAGATCGTGCGCATCGCCCTGATCAACGACGTGGGAGGGCTGACCGGCGGAGCCAACGGCATTTTCGGCATCGCCCGGCCGGAAATCTTCGGCGTCCGCATCCGCCGCGACATTCAATTCTATTACCTGATATGGGGAGCGGTGGGGCTGACCGTCCTGCTCTTTTCCCGGCTGAACCGTTCGCGTGTCGGCCGTGCCCTGTCCTGCATCAAGGAGGACGACATCGCGGCCGAGGGTTGCGGCATCGACGTAGCCCGCTGCAAGCTGCTGGCCTTTGTGCTGGGCGCATCCTGGGCCGGCATGGCCGGTACCCTGTTCGCGGCGAGAATGACCATCATTTCACCGGGATCCTTCACTTTCTGGGATTCCGTGCTCCTCTTCGCCGCCGTCATCCTGGGGGGAGGCAGTCAGGCCGGGGTCATTCTGGGAGCCTTTCTGGTATTCGGCCTGCCGGAAATATTCCGCGATTTCGCGAGCGCGCGCATGCTTATTTTCGGTTTGGCCCTCATGGTCATGATGGTCATTCGTCCGCAGGGAATCCTGCCGCCGGGGTCGCGGCGCTATGACACGGGTTTTCTTTCCCGCCGGGAGCGGGCCGCCGGGGACGGCCGGACATGATTCCCCTGCTGAGCCTGGAAAACGTCACCAAAAGCTTCGGCGGCCTGATCGCCGTCAACGATGTGTCCTTCCGCGTGGAGGAAGGCGGCATAGTGGGCATCATCGGCCCCAACGGAGCGGGCAAAACCACGGTGTTCAATCTGGTGACCGGCAACTACGCGCCGGACAACGGCGACATCCTGTTCCGCGGAACATCCCTCGTGGGCCGCAAACCCCACGAAATCGTCAGCCTGGGCGTGGCCCGCACCTTCCAGTCCATCCGCCTCTTTCCCTCCCTCCCCGTGCTGGAAAATGTTCTGGCCGGGAGACACTGCCGCATGAACGCGGGGCTGATCGCCTCCATGTTCCACAGCCCGGCCCAGCGCAGGGAAGAACGCGCCGCCGTGGAACGGGCCGTGCGGGAACTGGAATTCGTGGGTCTGACGGACTTTCTTGAGGACAGGGCCGGAAACCTGTCTTACGGGAACCGGCGTTTGCTGGAAATAGCCCGCGCTCTGGCCTCGGACCCGGCTCTGATCATCCTGGACGAGCCGGCGGGCAGCATGAACCAGCCGGAAACCGCCGTGCTCGTCCGCCTTGTCCGCGCCGTCCGCGACCGCGGCATAACCGTCATGCTCATTGAGCACGACATGGGGCTGGTTATGCAGGTATGCGAGAAACTCATTGTGCTGGAATACGGCGTCAAGATCGCCGACGGCCCTCCCGATGCCGTCCGCAGCGACCCGCGCGTCATTGAAGCTTATCTGGGACAGGACGATTGATTTCCTTTCCCTAAGGCAATTTGATTTTGAGACGCCTCCTCCGGCGTTTACAGCATTTTACGCTTGAGATTGTCGCTTGTGGCGGGCAAAACCCACCTGCTCCAATCTTGCTACGCGGGTTTGCAGGCAAACCCGCGTAGGTCGGTTTATACAATTTCAAAGTCAAAATGCTCTAGCCTGAATTTAACAAAATTGAGAAAAGCTAATAAATTAAGGATGTTGAATTTTTCGTACGGCACAACATTATATAAAATAAAAGTCAAAATGCTCTAACAAAAACCGGCAAAAAAAGGCCCTAACCGATTTGCTTCAGGCGCGGCGTTCCAATCTGCGCAGATGAATGCGCAGACACTCCAGCGCGGCAGGGGTGATGCCCGGAACCCTGCCCGCCTGACCCAAGGTACGCGGGCGCGACTTTTCCAACCTTTCCACGGCTTCCGTCGTCAGTCCTGCCACTTCGGCATACTGTATCTGCTCCGGCAACGTCAGCTTTTCGACCCCGGCCGCCCGACGCGCATCTTCCACTTGCCGTTCCAGGTAGCCGGCGTACTTGATCCGAGTTTCCACCTCCAGACAGGCATCGCCCACAAGCCTGCTTCCGTTTGCTTTTTCGTCCGTGTCCAGAAGGGCCCACAATTCCGCATGCGGCCCGCCGGCGTCATCCGCGGGATCAAGCAGGACAAGCGCCTTGTCCAAGGTCATTCCGGGGCGGCGCAACAGGTCTTTCAGGGTCATCGGGCTGTGCAGAGGCGTTTCGCCCATGCCTGCGAGCAGTTCGTCCGTGCGCGGTCCGGCCCGAAGGCGCAGTTTGTCCAGCAGCACCTCAAGGCCGGCCGTGATTTCCTGTTTACGTGTGAATGCCGCCCATTGCCGTCCACCGACCAGCCCCAGACGCCACCCCTGCGGGGTGAGGCGCATATCGGCGTTGGCCTCGCGCAGCAACAGCCTGTATTCAGCCCTGGAGGTGAACATACGGTACGGTTCGTCCACCCCGCTTGTTATGAGATCGTCAATCATCACCGCCATATAAGCTTCATCGCGCCCCGGCAGCCAAGGGTCTTCGCCTGCCAGGGAACGGGCTATGTTGATGCCCGCCCACAGTCCTTGCGCGGCCGCTTCTTCATAGCCGGAGGTGCCGTTGATCTGCCCGGCCGCCCACAATCCGGGCAGGATACGGCTCTCCAGGGTAGGGTGCAGTTCGCGCGGGTCAAGGCAGTCGTATTCCACGGCATAGCCGGGACGCAGCACGCGGACTTCCTCCAGGCCGGGAATGGTACGCAGGGCCGCGATTTGCACGTCAAGAGGCATGCTGGTGGCCAGCCCGTTGGGATAGCATTCCGGGCTGCCCAGCCCTTCCGGCTCCAGAAAGATATGGTGTCGGTCGCGTTTGCGGAAACGGACGACCTTGTCCTCTATGGACGGGCAGTACCTCGGGCCGCGTCCCTTGATGATTCCGGAAAAGAGGGGAGAGCGGTCAAGGGCGGAGCGGACGACTTCGTGGGTGCGCTCGTTGGTCCAGGCGATGCGGCAGGACACCTGTTCCAGGCCGGGGGGAGGACCGTAAAAGCTGAAGGAGGGCAGGGGAATATCTCCTCGCTGTTCTTCCAGTTGATCCGTGTTTATTGAGGACGCGAGCAGTCTGGGGGGAGTGCCGGTTTTCAGCCTGCCGAGCTTCAGCCCGTGCCGGCGCAGGGAATCGGACAACTTCAGGGCGGGGGCGTCGCCAAGACGTCCGCCGGGCATACTGGTCAGGCCGATATGCATGAGGCCGCTTAAAAAGGTTCCGGTCGTCAGGATGACGTGCCGGGCGTAAAATTCCAGGCCGGAGGCCGTCCGTACGCCGTTCGCCCGTTTATCCCCCAGAATTTCTTCCACCGTGTCCTGCTGTATGCTCAGGCCTTTTTGCCCGAAAATATCCCGTTTCACGGCGCGCGCGTAAGCTTCCCGGTCCATTTGCGCTCTTGTGGCGCGTACGGCGGGTCCTTTGCCTGTGTTCAGGGTGCGGAATTGTATGCCGGCCGCGTCGGCCCACAGGGCCATGCGCCCGCCCAGGGCGTCTATTTCCCTGACCAGATGTCCCTTGCCGACGCCGCCGACGGCAGGATTGCAGGACAAATAGCCCAGACGGTCCAGGTTGCCGGTGAGCAATAGGACCTTGTGACCCAGGCCGGCCAGGGCCAGAGCCGCCTCACAGCCAGCGTGTCCGCCGCCGACCACTATGGCCGCGTGAGTATTATGCACTGTGCCGACCTGTACTTTGCTATAATGCCGCGTTGTTGCGGGGCGTTCTGTCGAAAGCTTTTCTCGGCCGGAATCGTCCGGGCGGTTTTTGTCGGGCTGTTTTTTGACAAGGACGTTTCTTTCCCATAAAGTCTGCGCGTTCAAAGCGCAAGTCTCAACCTTCGCAGACAACCTCCGCATCCCCGGTCGAATTTATGCAGATTGAAAGGCGCACGGCGATCATACTTTTCGCCATGGTCATAATTTTTTGGGGCCTCAACTGGCCGGTCGTCAAAGTCCTGGTCAGCCTGATGCCGCCTCTTTGGTCGGCGTGCCTGCGCTGCCTCATCGCCGCCGTCACGGTGCTCGTAGTGCAGTGCCTGACAGGAAATTTCGTCATACCCGACAAACGTGACATTGCCGTCATCCTGGTGATCGGCATCCTGAACATGGCCGTCGGCCCCGCCCTGATGGCCGTGGGCGTGCAGTTCATTCCGGCCGGGCGTTCGGCCGTGCTGGGGTATACCACCCCCCTGTGGGTGGCGCCAGGCGCATGGTTTTTTCTGCACGAAACATTGACGGCGCGCAAAATTACCGGCATCGTCATCGGATTATGCGGAGTTATTGTTCTCTGCAATCCTTTTGCCGTAGATTTCGGGAACAGCGATGTTCTGCTGGGATACGCGCTGTTGTTGCTCAATGCCTTTTCATGGGCCATAGCCATTCTCTGCATACGCGCGCATGTCTGGTTTTCCACCCCGTTTCAGCTTATTTTCTGGCAGACGCTTCTGGCCGCGTCCCTGCTGGCTGTCGCGGCCTTTATCAGGGAGGGCCCGCCGTCTTTTGCCGTCACGTCCGAATTGGTAATGCTTCTGGCTTACTGCGGGATACCGGCGACTGCCCTTGCCTTTTGGGCAATGACGGTGATCAATGCAAGCCTGCCTGCGGTCACCACCTCGCTCGGAGTGCTTGCGGCACCGATTGTGGGCATCGTGGGATCGGCTGTATTCCTCGGCGAAGGCATAGACCTGCAACTGATCATATCCGCCGGCCTGATCATCGGCGGTATTGCTCTCGGAGCTGTCGAACGCGGACATTAGAGCATTTCAACATTGAAAATACTCAGGCGGCACAAGCGCAAAACGCCGCCGTCCACCTCGCAGGCGTAGGCGAAACCGAGTTTCGCCGTTAAACGCCGGCGGAGGCGTCTCAAAA
>JAISRC010000098.1 GCA_031273845.1 Desulfovibrio sp. | reverse complement strand
ATTATATACGGCTTTCATTGATCGGATTTGCTATATATAAAAATATCAGTATGTTACAGAAAATACATGCTTAAAGTCCGACAAACTCCTAGAGCATTTTACGCTTGAGATTGTCGCTTGCGGCAGGCAAAGCCCGCCTGCTCCAATCTCGCTGCGCGGGTTTGCAGGCAAACCCGCGCAGGTCGGTTTATACAATTTCAAAGTCAAAATGCTCTAACCGGGGCTCTGCCCCGAACCCCGCCGGGAAAATTACTGCAAGATTTTGTCCGCCTTCACTTCGTTTAGGACGGACAGGCCCTCCAGACCCCCTCAAATATGACCTGCCGAAATATCTATCGGGGGTGCAGGGGCATGATGCCCCTGCCAAGGGAGCCTGAGGGGGCAGAGCCCCCTCAGAGAGATAAATCATCATTTCCCCGGCCCTGCCGGCCGTCCCAAAGCGCCGCGAACATGCGCTCAAGCTCCGCGTCCTCAACGGCTCGCGCATCCTCCAGAAATGCCGTAAGACGCCCGGCTTCCCTCCTGAGATCTTCCAGGCTTCCGGTGTTGTCCGCTACAAAATCGCAGGCCGATATCTTCTTGTCCTCCGGCCATTGCCAGGATTCCATGCGGGTGACCATTTCGTCGGACCACCCGCGCAGGCGCATAAGACGCTCACGGCGGACGGGGAAGGGGCAATGCACCCCGACGGTGACGACGCGCCCCTCTGTTTTGCCGCATTCCCCGCCGGCCTCGAAGTACAGCGGCACCTCGGCCGGGGCAAAAGGCAGACACAGCGCGTCGCATTCCGAGCGGAACGCCTGCAGGGCATGAAACACCAGGGGATGTACCGTGTTCTCTACCTCCCGGCGCAGCCCGGCGTCCGCAGCCATGGCCTCCCCCAATGCCTTTTTGTCGACGCCGGCGCCGGCGCCGGCGCGGGCTACGAAACGGTCTCCGTAACGCGCCCGCAACAGATGCGCGGCATCGCCGCCCGGCGCGTACAGGTCGGCAACTGTCCGGTCGGCGCTGAACACAGGCGTCCCGTCTTCGGCGAGCATGGTCAGCAAAGCCGATTTGCCGCAGCCCGGCGATCCCGTCAGCACGACGCGCAACGCTCTGCGGGCGAGGGCCGTTGCGCAGTCCGCAAAATCCCGGGGAGGAGGACAGACGAAAGACAGTTCCGAACCCCTTGCCTCGACACGGTACGCCGCGCCGGATTCCGAAGCGGGGAGCACAGACTCCCGCAAAGCCTCGTGCTTTATGGCTCCGGGCATGGGATGGACGAAGGAAAGCCTGTGGGCGTGCAGCATCTGTCGTCCCGGCCTGAAAAGTTCGGCAAGTTTGCGGTCGCTTTTCGATCTTGCCATGCTCCGGGAGCGTTCCGCGCATCGAGGGTCCGTATACAGGGCATCGCCGATCAGCGGATGCCCGATGCTCTGCATATGCACCCGCACCTGGTGCGTGCGGCCGCTGAAGATGCGCACGGCCGTCAGGGCAAAGCGCCCTGACGGGTCGGCATAAAGCACACGGTATGCGCTTCGGGCCGGCCGGCCGGAAGCCGTCGCGGCCATGCGGGTTTTGCGCGCCGGGTCCCGGCCTATGGGCGCGTTGATATTGCCCGTGAGAGGAGTTGGAACGCCGTGCACAAGGGCCAGGTACTCCTTGAATATCCCGCGCCCGGCAAAGAGCGCCGCCAGAACCAGGCGGCTCTTTTCGCTCAGGGCGATGATCATCAGGCCGCCTGTGTCTTTGTCCAGGCGGTGGACTATGCCTGGGCGGAACCCTTCCATGCGGGCAAGTTCGGGGAAATGGAGCGGCAGCCTGTGCGCCAGCGTGCCTTCGGGACATCCGGGCGCGGGGTGCGTCGTCAGCCCGGCTTCCTTGTCGATCACGGCCAAGGCCGCGTCGCTGTAAAGTACTTTCAGGGAGCCGGCTTCAGGCGTCAAGGAGGAGGAAAGGGCCGGCAGGGATATTTCAAGCGTTGTCCCGGCCGATACGCTTTCTTTGGGAGACGGGGCGGGCGCTCCGTTGACCCTGACCTTGCCGTCGCGGATCAGCCTCTTGATTTTTTCCCTGGAAATACCTTCGGGGCGCAGATGCCGGGCGAGGAAAAGATCCAGGCGGGCGGCTCCTTCTCCGGCACTGAAGCGTATGACCCTGCTCCCGGTATTGAGATTCATGCTTCAACTCGTTCGGCGGCGGATTTGTCCGGCGCGGATACCGCTTCCGGGTGCGCAACGCTGTCCGGGCATTTCCAATTTTGCAATGCTCTGACGGCTGTTGTTCAGATTTCCATGCGGAAATCTGTAAAAAGCGCAGCCGGTCTGTCGGCAAGGTCGGTATCCGGGCATCCGCCCCTCCGGGTCATTCGTCCTTGCGCTGTATAAGGGCCAGGGCCGAGTAAAGAAAACCCAGACCGCCGGCGGCCATGAGTATGTCTGAATCGCTCTCGGCGAGCGGGCGGCCGATGACTTCCAGCACCCAGGGCGCGGCGATCAGCGCCGCGGAAAACAGCAGAGGAGGCAAAGCTCCGGTATCAAAGCGCAACTTGAAAATCATATTTCCCTCGGCATCGTCGGCAGAAGCATAGCATATTCCGTCCGGGCAGGCAAAGCCGATGCGCCGCCAGAGCATTTTCAACTTTTAAATGCTCTAAAATGCCCTAAAAGCGCTTTATTGGTGCTGTGCATTGAAAACATTCTTCAGTCGACGCTCTCGAACAGAAAACCCCCGGATGGGGGGAACCGGGGGTTTTACATGAAGTGGGGGGACTTCATATAATCCGGAATAGGTAGAACCGGATTATCAGGAAACCGACTGCACCTTGGGGGGAGGCCGGCACCGTGTGGGGGACACGTTACCGCATCGGTCATTTTTTAATAAGCAAAGGGTGTGCCAAATATGCCGCTTCATCTCTTTTATTTTTTATCATTGTATTTAAAGATATTAGAGAAAGGATGCTTTGGGCGTGCCGGTAGCCCGCCCGGCTCGTAACCCGCTTTGCGCACATATATGATGTGCGTTTACGCACACCATAGAGCGTTTCCGCACACTACAAATATTGCATGTCCCGCGGCACGCGCCGCGCCCGCTGCCGGATGCAAATCGATAAATTTTTAACGGGATATTGTGCATTATACGGATATTGACTACTATTGCCCGAAGCACATTCTTATCGTGCGCCGGGTAACGGCCGGACGAAAATCCGACCGGCGCGGGTCGGCTGAAACCACGTTTTACGGCCGGCAATTCTGCATTGAAAAGCTTACTTTTCGAAAAGCTTACTTTTTCCGTGAAAAGCTTATTTTTCCGCGCGTAAGCCGGCAGTAATATGAAACCCGACTACCTCCGCATACGATCCCGATTTTGAGGAGACTTTCATGATGCAAGCGGCCGGCTTCGAGGGGATACCCCGCTCATGCGCCGACACTGCCCTATTCACCCTGTGGAATAAAAACCTGCAAAGCGACGAAATCGTTTTTCTGGGAAACTGGATGGAGATAAGCGGATACGCCGGGGAGGAACTGTCGCGCACGCCCGGCATGAGAAAGCGCCTCGTGGCGGACGAGGACATGCTTCTTGTCGACGAGATGGAGGATAAATGCGCGTCCGGATCGGCCGCGGATTTTGCCGTTGAGATCAGGCTGAAACGCCGCGACGGGGCCGTAATAAAGCTCAGCAACCGGAGCATCGTCACCGCTTGGGACAAGGACGGGAAACCGCTGTACCTGACGGGCATACTGCAGGACATCACCGCCGTGAAACGCGCGGAAGAGTCTTTGCATGCGGCGGTCAAAGCCGGCAACACAATGAACGAACGCCTCCGCAAGGAACTTGACAACACTCAGGCCGTCGAACACGCCCTGCGGAGAAAACAGGAACATTTGGACACCGTGGCCGAGATATCCAGACTCAGCTATTGGGAGTGGGACTGCGAGAACGATTGTCTGATATTCAGCAGACACTTCGAGAATGAATACGGCTACGCCCCTGAAGAGATCAATGCTGTCGGATATTTTGACAGGGCGAACAGCGGCGCCGCTCATAAATGGATGGATATAATACACGAAGACGACAGAAAACGCGTCATGAAAACAATAGAGGACTATCTCAGGGGGGTGACTGATTTTTATCGGGCGGAGCTGCGGATGCGGAACAAGAACGGGCAATATCTCTGGGTAATCACCTCCGGACATATCGCGGAGAGGAAAGACGGCAGACCGAAGCTGCTCATCGGCGGGATTATCAACGTCAACGATATCAGGCAAGCCCAGAAGGCAAATTCAGCCAAAAGCGAATTTCTGTCCCGGATGAGCCACGAGATACGCACTCCGATGAACGCGATATTGGGGATGACCGAGCTGCTTCTGCGCAAGGACATACCGAAGAGCGCCATGGAAGACGCCGCGGGGATAAAGCAGGCGGGAATGAATCTTCTCACGATCATCAACGACATTCTGGACTTTTCCAAGATAGAATCTGGCAAGATGGACATTATCGAGGCCGAGTATTCCCCGGCCTCTCTGATTAACGATGTGGTCAGCATTATCCGTATGAGAATAATGGAGAAACCCGTCCATTTCGTTGTGAATGCAGACGCTTCTCTTCCGGACAGGCTTATCGGGGACGAAATCAGGATAAGGCAGGTTCTCCTGAATCTGCTGACGAACGCCGTGAAGTATACCCACTCCGGGCACATAGCCTTCACGGTCGAAGGCGCGCCCGACGGGCCGGGGCGGACGATGCTGCGTTACACCGTCTCCGATACCGGCATCGGCATCAGAGAAGAGGATATGGACAAGCTCTTCATAGACTTCTCCCAGATCGACACCTACAGAAACAGGATGATAGAGGGGACGGGACTCGGTCTTTCCATCGCGCAGAACCTCTGCCGTCTCATGGGAGGCAGCATCGCCGTGAAGAGCCGGCCCGGGGAAGGCAGCGTGTTCACGGCCGTCATACCGCAGAGGACAGCGGGGAACGCGCGTTTTGCGGCGGTCGAGGATACGGCGGACAAGCGCGTTCTGGTCTGCGACAAGGTGTCCGTCCGCTCTGAGTCGATAATCCGTTCTCTGGAGAACCTGGGCGTCGGTAGCAAATTTGTCCGCGATGCCGGGGAATTGCGCAGGGAGGCCGAGAGTCTGGAGTACCGCTTCGCCTTCATCTCGATGCAGATTTACGACGAGATCAGGGCTTACGCCGGGGGTCTGCAATCATGCACGACGCTGGTCGTCCTGTCCGAGGTCGACAAGTCGCCGCTTTTGGACGGAGTCCGCACCCTGCCCATGCCGGCATACAGCGTGACAATCGCTTCCGTGTTGAATCGCTCGTCGCTTTCCGGGAACTACCGCGAGGGCGACGATATATATATCGGTTTTACGGCGCCGACCGCCCGAATTCTGGTAGTGGACGACATTGAGACGAATCTCAGGGTTGTATCGGGCCTCGTAGCCCCCTACAAAGTGCAGGTGGAATGCTGCGGGTCAGGGGTCGAGGCGATAGCATTGGTGAAGGAGAACCGCTATGACTTCGCTCTCATAGACCACATGATGCCCGGTATGGACGGGATAGAGACCGCGACGGCGATACGTGCCCTGCCCTGTGAACATTGCCGCGAAATGCCGCTCATAGCCTTTACGGCTAACGCCATGACCGGAATGCGGGAGATGTTTCTGGAAAACGGCTTCAACGATTACCTGACCAAGCCGATTGAGATGAACAAACTGAGCAGGCTGATGGACGCCTGGGTACCCGTCGACAAGCGGTTGCAGGCAGAACAGCGCAGCGAAGGCTCCATGTCCGGCATACTGAACGGTCGCCTGCCGGCGGATATTGATCTCGCGGCCTGCATGAAAAGGTATGACGAGGAGTCCTATCTCCAGATACTCCGTATTTTTTGTCTGCATACGCCGTCGCTCCTTGAGGAATTGAGTCATGTATCGCCGGGGGGACTGAAGGATTATGCCGTGACGGTGCACGGCATCAAGGGCGCGGGTTACGGTATATGCGCCGCATCGCTGGCCCGCCGGGCGGAGGTGCTGGAGCTTGCCGCCAAGGCCGGAGATTTTGAGACTATACTGGCAAAGAACGGACCGTTCATACATGAGGTCGAAAAACTCCTGCAAGATCTGAACGCCCTGCTCAATGACCTTCAGACGGACGAGCGGATTAAACCTGTAAGGCCGTATCCCGACAAGACCCTGCTCCGGAAACTCCTTGAAGCGAGCAGAGAATTTTCCATCACCGGCATGGAGAAGGTTTTGGCGGAGTTGGAGAGTTATGAGTACGAACAGGATGCGGAATTGCTTGTCTGGCTGAGGGAACAGGTGGACAATCTTGAATATGAGGCGATTCAAAGACGCCTGGAGGGGACGGAGGGCGTTTGACGGGTCAAGCAACTCAAGGAGTCGGCTACAGGTATTTTCTCCGGCGTAATTAGGGCGGTTTAACTTTAAGGAAACGCTGATTTATTTCTTTGAGAAGGCTCCGCCCCCTCAAACTCCCCTGGCAGGGGCATGATGCCCCAGCACCCTCAACAAATATTTCAGCAGGTTATATTTGAGGGGATCCGGGGGAAATAATTTCCCTCGGCGGGGTTCGGGGCGGAGCCCCGATTAAATCGGCATTTCCTTAAAATGCTCTGAAGACCGTCTGCCGCAAAGCAAAGGAAACAGTGCTCCGCAATTTCATACGCAAAACGCACTATTTGCGCTTTTCTTATGGAGAAAAACGTGCTAGCGTTGAAACACCTTGCAAATACGACCATATCCGGCTGATTTTGCACATGAATAAACAAAAATCACCCCGCAAAGGATCGTCAAGGTGTTTGTTCTTATAGGTTTTATTATAGTTCTCGGCTCGGTGCTGGGCGGTTACGCCATACACAGTTCCAACTTCGCCATTCTGGTTCAGCCCAACGAGTTGCTGATCATTTTCGGCGCGGGGGTCGGCGCTTTTATCGCTTCCAACTCCGCCTTCTCCCTCAAGCTGGCGGCCGGCGGGCTCAAGCGCGTTTTCGGCAACGGCCCCTCCAAGGCGAAGTATATGGACATGCTGGCCCTGCTATACGGGCTGTTCGCCAAGATGCAGCGCGAAGGCATCATCAGCGTGGAAAAGGATATAGAACAACCGGAATCCAGCGCCCTGTTCCAGCGTTTCCCCAACATGGCCAAGGACAGGCACGCCTGCTTCTTCATAGGCGATACCCTGCGCATTTATCTGACCACAGGCAACGCCGGGGAACTGGACAAACTCATGGGCGTGGACATGGGCGTCCTGAACGATGAGGAACTGTTGCCCGCGCACGGTCTGTCGCACATGGCCGATTCCCTGCCCGGTCTGGGCATCGTCGCGGCCGTGCTCGGCATCGTCGTCACCATGGGGCACATCAACGACGGCCCCGATATACTCGGTCTCTCCGTGGCCGCGGCTCTGGTGGGCACCTTTCTGGGCATACTGCTCTGTTACGGCTTTGTCGGGCCTCTGGGCGCCAAACTGGAAGTGCTGGCGCACGAGCAGCACCTGTTCTACCGCGCCATGCGCGAAGCCCTGGCCGCCGCGGTGCGCGGATCGTCGCCCATCGTGGCCTTGGAATACGGGCGCCGCGCCATACCCATGACGTTCCGGCCCACCTTTTTGGAGATGGAGCAGAAACTCAAGGGTTCATAATCCCGAATCCGAATCGGCACTGTCCCGTTGATCCGGATTCATTACGATGCGGCATCCTGCCGCGCCGAAATGCGAAGTATTTCGGAGGCAGCGGCGAAAGCATGCCTTCGCCGTTGCCGGCGGATAACAATTGCGGGACGCATTGTTGTCCGAATCCGGATAACGGTTCCGACCGGAGGAAAAAAATGGCAGGTTCTTCCTGGAAAGTCGCGTATGCGGACTTCATGACCGCCATGATGGCCTTTTTTCTGGTCATGTGGCTTCTGAACATGGCTCCGCCGGAAACCCTCAAGGGGCTTTCCGGCTATTTTCAAGCCGATGCGAAGTATTCTTCCAACACGATTTCGCCTTACGGCGTATCCAACAACTCGCTGATCCAGTATGTGGACAAGCTGGATACGCGCCCGCCGATGAGCGAGGCGGAAGAATCCGATTACGCCATTGCCCAGAGTATCAAACAATACCTGCTCAAGGACGCGGTGCCGTCCGCCTCCAGCGGGCTGACCTCGGACGGCGTGGGCGTGCTGCTGCATCTGACCTCGGACCTCATGTTCAAGCCCGGTACGGTCGAGTTCACCCCGGAAGGCGAAAAGGCGATGCAGGAAGTCATGAAGGTCATGCACAAGTACAAGGTATATCTGGTGGTGCGCGGGCATGCGGATTCTTCGGAAACCGGCGCGCCGAACTATCCTTCCAAGTGGGAGCTGTCCGCGGCCAGGGCCGCCGCCGCCGTGCGCTATCTTGTCGCGCACGGCATAAATCCGATGTTGATGCGCAGCGTGGCTTACGCCGATACCCGTCCGCTCTCCCCGTCCGGGCCGGGAGCGGCAGCCCGCAACGCGCGCGTGGAATTCAATTTCCACAGACCCGAAGTCATGTCCACCATCGTGGGCTATTGATAATATTCCGGCGGCGGGATATACGCCGCCCGCCCCGGCAGGCACAGGCGAAACAGTGTTCCGCCGTTAAACGCCGATGGAGGCGTTTCAACAGCAAACAGCTTTAAAGTTTTCCAAGGAAAATCCGCCTTGAACCAAAAAAATTATCTGGTCTGGGCCCTGGTGGGCATGATACTGCTGGTGGCTTTCAATGTTTTCTATCAACAGCCGGTTCGCAGCAATGAAATTTCCTACTCCGACTTTCTGGAGCGGGTCAAAAAACAGCAGGTGTCGGAAGTGCTGGTGCAGAGCACCAAGTTTTCCGGCAGCCGGCTCAACGGACGTTTCAGCGACGGCACGGCTTTTTCCAGTTATGCCCCGGACGACCCCGGTCTGGTGGACACCATGTTGCAGAACGGGGTGACCGTCAAGGCCGGGCCGGCCGACGAGTCGCCCTGGTATGTGATCTTCCTGACCTCATGGGCGCCCATGATCCTGCTTATCCTCTTCTGGGTGTTTTTCATGCGCCAGATGCAGGGAGGCGGGGGGAAAACCATGAGCTTCGGCCGGGCGAGGGCGCGCATGCTTTCCCAGGAGTCGGCCAAGGTCACCTTTGACAACGTGGCCGGCGTGGATGAAGCCAAGGAGGAACTGACCGAGGTCGTGGATTTTCTGTCCAATCCGAAAAAATTCACGCGTCTGGGCGGGCGCATCCCCAAAGGAGTGCTGCTCATCGGACCTCCGGGCACCGGCAAGACGCTGCTGGCCAAGGCCGTTGCCGGCGAGGCGGGGGTGCCCTTTTTCTCCATTTCCGGTTCGGATTTTGTGGAAATGTTCGTGGGCGTCGGCGCATCGCGGGTACGCGATCTTTTCGCTCAGGGCAAGAAAAACGCCCCCTGCCTTATTTTTATCGACGAGATTGACGCCGTGGGCCGGCAGCGCGGCGCGGGCCTGGGCGGCGGGCACGACGAGCGCGAGCAGACGCTGAACCAGCTCCTGGTGGAAATGGACGGCTTTGAAACCAACGAAGGGGTCATCCTCATCGCCGCCACCAACCGTCCCGATGTGCTGGATCCGGCTCTGCAGCGTCCCGGCCGCTTCGACCGTCAGGTGGTCGTGCCGCAGCCGGACATCAGGGGTCGCAAGCAGATACTTGAGGTACACAGCAAACGCACCCCTCTGGACAAGGACGTCAACCTGGAAATCCTGGCCAAGGGTACGCCCGGCTTCTCCGGGGCCGACCTGGAAAATCTGGTCAACGAAGCGGCCCTCGCTGCGGCCAGAGAAAATAAGGACGCCCTGAGCATGGCCGACTTCGAGAACGCCAAAGACAAACTCCTCATGGGCAAGGAACGGCGCACCATGGTCCAGACCCCCGAGGACCTCAAAAACACCGCCTACCATGAAGCCGGGCATGCCGTGCTCAATATGCTCCTGCCCGAAACCGACACCCTGCACAAGGTGACCATCATACCCCGCGGGCGCGCCCTGGGGGTGACCATGTACCTGCCCGAGGAAGACAAGAACACCCTCAACAAGGTCGAACTGGAAAGCAAAATCACCATGGCCTTCGGCGGACGCGCGGCCGAACTGATCATCTTCAACAGGCATACGACGGGCGCTGCCAACGACATCAAGCGGGCCACGGACACGGCGCGGGCCATGGTCTGCAAATGGGGCATGAGCGATGTCATCGGCCCCATGGCCGTCGGCGAGCAGAACCAGGAGGTGTTCATAGGCCGCGAATGGATATCCAACCGCGATCACAGCGAGGAAACGGCACGCATGGTGGACGCGGAGGTCAAACGCATCATAGACCACGCCACGCAGGAGGCCGACCGCCTGTTGCGCGAACACATCGACAGCCTGCACCGCGTGGCCGAAGCCCTGCTGGAGCGCGAAACCATCACCGGCGAGGAAGTCGCCAAACTCATGCGCGGCGAAAGCCTGCCTCCCCTTGATTTGAAAAGCAATCCGCGCAAGCTGGTCACGACCAGGGATTTGGAGGAACAAAGCAAAAAAAGGGACGAAGATTCCGTCGCGCAGGCGCGGGACGGATCCGCTTCTCCGGGCGCGGAGGACGAGAATGCCCCCGCACAGGAGCAAAGCGCGAGCCCGGAATCCGGCGCGAAAAATGACGGAGCCGCTTCGCGGACTTACGACAAATCCGGCAAAACGCGAAAAAAATCTTCCTCACCGCTCGGAGCGGCGCTGTCCCCGGATGATACGGATAAAAAAGACGATACGGGCAAAAAAGAAAAAGATCAGTCATGATAGTCGATTATTATTCACGGCTCTGCCGGCAAAGGAGTTTTTTCATGAACAATATGACTTCCCGTTTCAGCGGCGGAATCCTGGCCGGACTTGCCTGTCTCCTGGTCCTTATGTTCTCCGTCGCGTCCTGCGTGCCCAAAGACGCGGCGAAGCAGGAGCAGGACGATCCGAACCGCAAACATCTGGCTTACAGTGTCAGCCTCAGCCTGCCGCCGACCTGGACCGTGGCCGCCGAACTCGCGCCCGACGCCGCCCCCAAGGCATCCCTCGACCAGCGGCGCAAGGGCGGCGAACGCATCATGATTTTCGGCGCAACGGCCGCTCCTTCGCCCAAAGGCCTGGAATCCGTGATTGCCCTGTTTCTGCTCAACGAACAGCGCAATTTCATGCCCCGCGAGTTCGCGGAAAAACTCCAGCCTCATGAGTTCGATTCCATAAGCGCGGAACTTTTCGAGCAGGAAAAATCGGCCGCAAAAAAGAGCAAGAGTAAGGTCAATCTGATGGAACTCAAACTGTCCCGTGAAAGAGTGGACGGCAAATTCGCCCTGCTGCACCGGGTGTTGGTGTCCGATGCCAATGGGGTGCCCCTGCGCTCCCTGCGCTGGGACATCTATCTGCCGGACGGGGCGGGGATAGCCGTGCGCGCGGAATGCGATCCGGACAACGGCGCAGCCGAACAGGACATAATGAACACCGTAAAATCGCTGAAGATTCAGTAAACAAAGGCTGGGCGGATCGTACAGACCCGCCCGGTCCGCGGCCCGCCCCGGAAGACGTTTGCGGCAGGCGGCCCGCTTGGGCCAGAAAGTTATGGAACCGGCCGGCCTTGCCTGCTTCAAACTCCTGCTGATTTTTGCCGTCATCATTCTGCTCTTGCGTCTGCATGTGCAACTCAGGCTCACCCTGCTCGCGGCAAGCCTGTGCACGGCCCTGCTGTCCGGCACAGGGCCGGAGCAATGGCCCGGCATAGTCCTGCGCACGGCGACGGATGCGGATTTTCTCCTCCTTTGTTTCATGGTCTGGATGATGCTCACGCTTTCGGGCGTGCAGGACGCGGGAGGGCAAAGCGCGCGCTTCGTGGACGGGCTGGAAAGATATATGCATAACCCGCGCCTGCGTCTGCTTATCTTCCCCGCGCTGATCGGGCTGCTCCCCATGCCGGGTGGAGCGCTGTTCTCCTGCCCGATGATCAGGGCGGCCGCCGCGCACATGGAAATCAGCGAGAGCAGGAAAACACTGATCAATTACTGGTTCAGGCATATCTGGGAATCGGCATGGCCCCTGTACCCAGGCTACATACTGGCCTGCGCGATGCTCGGCCTGTCCTTGACCGTCATCTGCCGCTATACCTTTCCCCTGGTCTTCCTGGCCGCCGGCCTGGGCTGGTTTTTCTTCCTGCGCGACGTGTCCGGGCTTCCCCGGCCGGCGGACGCGCGGCAAGGCGCCGACTTGCCGGCAAAGAACATTTTTTCCCTGCTGCTCAATTTCCTGCCCATAGCCGTAGTCCTCGCCGGAGCGGCGATTTTCAGCCCTGTTCTGGACCGTCTGTTCCCGGAAGCGCCGGCACAGACGACCTTCGCCCTTGCCCTGTGCCCCGCGCTGGGCACGGCCATTGCCCAGTGCCGCGGGCGTCTGCGCGGCGGACTGGTCAAATTGGCCTTTTCCGCCGATGCCGGACGCATCATTATCCTGTTGTTCGCAATTTTTCTGTTCAAAGAGCTGATCATCACGAGCGGGATCGTGCGCGACCTCAGCGGGCCCGTTTCCGGCCTGCCCATGGTCGCCGCGGCCTGCGTGGTCATACCCTTCCTGTCCGGGCTGCTGACCGGAATCATGGTGGGTTTCGTCGGCCTTTCCTTTCCCGTCCTGCTCGGCCTTATCCGGCATGCCGGGCTGCAGGAATATACCGTCCCGCTTATAGTGCTGAGTCTTGTGGCCGGTAACTGCGGGCAACTTCTCTCTCCTCTGCATGTATGTCTGGTAGTGACCTGTGAATTTTTCAACACGGAACTTCCCCGCATCTGGCGTTCGCTGGTCGGTCCAGTGGCCGGGCTGTTCGCAGGCGGGGTGCTTCTGGCCTGCATTCTGGCGGCCGCAGGGGCGCGGTTCTAGGGCGGGGGAGGCGGAGCGGTGAGCGGCATGCTTCATCCGGTTTTGCCGGCGCATATCCCGCCCTTGCGGGCACCCGGTCCGCGGCGCCCGCGTCTGTTCCGTTTCCTGTTGCGAGCGGCGGCAACCCTTTTTTTGCTCATCGTTTCCGTCTCGGCTTCCCTGTATATTCTTTGTCTGACCAAACCGGATCTGGTCGCTGCAGAGGTGCAGAAGATGTTGAGCGACGCCACAGGGCTGCCTTTCCGCATCCGCGGCGCGTTGCGTCCTGTGTTCTTCCCCCTTCCCGGTCTTGAAGCCTCGGACGTATTTATAGCCGCGGCGGGCAAGATCGCACCGGCGGGCGACGAAAGACCTCTGGCCCGCGCCCGCGGCCTCGGCGTCTACCTGGACCCTTTAAGCCTGTTGCGCGGCAAATTCCGCGTCAGCCGCGCCGAATTTTACAAGCCTGTCATCACCCTGAGCTATGACGGCGAGGGCAGGCCCCTCTGGCTGCGCCGTCCGGAGGAGAACGCGGAGGACGGCACGGGACGGGACGATGCCGCGGACGGCGGTACCCCGCAAAACGACGAAGAAAGCGAAGCCGCAAGCCGGGAAGCACGCCTGGCGATACTGCGCGAGGCGGTCAATCTGCTCTGTTCCCCGCCCGGCGACGGTATGCCGCCCATCGTCGTCAGGGAAGGCAGATTTTTTTTCTATACCGCCCAAGGTGACCTTCTGCTCAGCCTGCGCGAGGTCAACGGCAGTTTTTCGCCGACAACGGAAGGCGAAAATTTTCATGTTTCCGCGGCCTTTGCCCTGCCTGATGCCGATCTTTCCCTGCGCTTCTCTCTGGCCGCGGGCATAGGACGCACCGCCTCGCCCGTGAAAGGAAGCATCGGCGGCGTGCTGGGCATGGCCCCCCCCGGCAGCCGCGAAATAAAGGCGGAATTTTCCTCCGGCTTTGACCTGAGTACAGACGGTTCCGTCCTGAATCTGCCCGGATTTTCTCTGAATGCCGAAGGCGATGCCCTGCGGGGGGATCTGCGTGTGGACCTCGGCACGCCGGAATGCACGGGGAAGGTGACCCTGGACAAACTCAGCCTTACCCGCTGGTTCGGCTTCGGACGCGTTCTTCCCCCCGGTCTGCGTCAGGCCCTGCACGCCATGAGCGGGGAATTCGATCTGGTGTTCAACCGCAACAAGGTCGAGGCCCACAATCTGGCGGCCGCGGCGGGTGGATTGAACCTGCAGGGCTATGTAGGCACGCCGGACTTCAGCGACCCGGCCGTCGTGGTGCGGGTCGAACTGGCGGGCAGACCGGACCTGGATGCGCTGCTCCCCTTTCTCGGCGTTGCCGGACGGCGTCTCCCCGATCCGCAGCCTCCCTCCTTCGATCATCCTCCCCTGGCTCCTTACCCCGACGACCCGTCGGCCCCTCCTCCCCCGACAGGCGAAGGCATTGTGCCGGGCTACGACATCAACATCCATGCCGACGACATACTGCTGCACGGGGTAGAGGGCGGGCCCCTCGACGTGCGCGTGCATCCGGCCCCCGACGGGTCGAACAGAACCCGCGTGGACATCAAGGCGGAAGGACTGTTGCGCGGCCGGGCCGACGGGTATATAGACGTGGACGCCGCCGGCCTGCTCATGCGTTACAATGTCGCGGACATGGACCTCGGCATGCTGCCGGAAAACGAGGGCAGCGTCACGCGTATCGCCGGGATCGCGACCGGAGTATGCGAGATCGACATGCCCGTACGGGAGGACGGGGCCATTGCCGACGACTGGCCGTTGCGCGCTGATGTTCTGGTCAGGAATATGCAGATAAGCGGCAGATTCCGGGGTGAGGACTGGTCCCTGCTCTTCGGGTCCGCCGCCGGAAAAGGGGCCGGTTCCATACACGCCGTGCTCGAAAAGGGAGTAAGCATCGTCGGTGACTGGAACCTGGACGGCCGCGCCCTGCGCGCTTCCTGGAGTCCCGCAGGGGACGATTCCGTCAAGGGGAATTTTTCCGGAACCCTCCTATGGCCGCCCATGCCTCCCGACCGGGCCGAAGGAGGCGAGGGGAAAGAACAGAGCTACACCGTGGAACGAGTGGAAGGCAAAAGCTCCCTGACGGGGGTCATGACCTTGCCTCTGGCGTCTTTTTTCGCCCCGCTGAGGGGCAAAGCAACGGCGGACTTTACCTGGAACGTCCACGCGGAAAAACTGCACATCAGGAAAGCCGTTTTTGAAGGCATGGGCAGCTACGCGGAATCGGCGGCATCCCTTGATTTTTCCGGGCCGGCAAGCTCCGTGCAGGCCGCGCCGTCCTTCAAGCTCAGCCCGCGCGAACTCTTTGCAGCCTGGAAAATCGGCATACCCGAAGCCGCGCAGGTCCCCAAGGTCTTCTCGGGACGGACGGAACTGCGTATAGACAACAGCGGCCTCTCCCTTGAAAAAATCAAGGCCGAAGCCGATTCTTCCCCCTTGAGCGGCGATATTGCCGTGCGTTGGGCTCCTTTTGCCGCCGATCTCCGGGACCGGCAAAACAACGGCGCGGCGGCCGACCCCGGTCTGCGGGAATTATGGACGGTGCGGCTGTTCTCCGAGCAACTGGACCTGGACAGCTTTTTCCCGGCCGACGAGCAGCAAGGGCAGGGACAACAGGAGCAGCGGGAGGCGGCGCGGACGGACGGCGGCAAAAACCGCGCCGGGTCGGAAAAGCCTTGGAATCTTTCCTTTGTGAAGGGTTTGGCCGCGGATGTGCGCATACAGGCCAGGAACATCCGGAAGAGCAGAATGACGGCGGAAAATGCCGTTTTCACGGCCATGCTGCGCAAAAACGATATTTCCCTGCGTTTCACGACGGACAAATTTTACGGCGGCGCATGCGATCTGTCTTTGCAGGGAACGGTGCATCCGGATTCGCAGGTCAGGTTGCAGCGGGGCGGCTTGCGGCTGCGCGGCGTTGCCCTGGGCGGGCTGATGGTCGATTATGCCGGTGAACGATCCTATGCGGGCACGGCGGACCTGGATGCCGAGATGAACGGGCTTTTTGCGCGCAGCGTCGATTTCCCGGCCGGCCTTTCCGGTTCCTGGAACCTGAAGATCAAAGACGGATTGTACCCGGCCTTTTTCTCCGGCCCCGACTCCCGACTGAGCAACACCTTTTCCCTGGCTTCAGCCTCGGGTCCGCTGGACCGCGGAGTCATCCGCTCGGACAACTTCATGCTCGGCGGCCCTATGGTGGATATGAAGGGCGGCGGTTGGTACGACCTCAACACCAGAGATCTGGATATCCAAATCAGCGTGACCTTGGCCAAGGTACCGACTTTGCCCGTGCATTTTTACGGGAACGCCGCTTCCCCGCGCATGAACATACGCGGAGTGGACATGGTGCTGGAAACGATGCAGGCTGCGGGTACGGGGCTCTTCGGGCTGATCAGGGGAGTTTTGGAACTTCCCGCAAAAGCGGTTACGGGCATAGGATCGCTTTTTGAAAGCGACCCCAAGGGCGGCCGGGCGCAAAAAACGCCGCGCGGACAGACGCCGGGGGCCGGAAGCGCCGCGCCCGCCAAGCCGCCTGTCCGGGGAAGCACCATGCCTATACGCCGTTGACCACGTTGACGGGCTTACCGTTCAGGAAGGCGCTGATGTTGTCGCGCACGCGCTCCATAAGGCGGATGCGGGCTTCAACGCTGCACCAGGCCACATGCGGGGTGATCATGCAGTTCGGGGTGAAGCGCAGGGGGTTGTCGTCGGCCATGGGTTCGACGGCCACAACGTCCAGTCCCGCGCCTCCCAGGCTTTCGTTTTCGAGGGCGCGCAACAGGTCCTGCTCGTTGATCAGGGGACCGCGCGCCGTGTTGATGAGCAGAGCCTGTTTCTTCATCAGCCCCAGCAGGCGGGCGTTGACCATGCCCTCGCTTTCCCTGTTCAGGGGGCAGTGCAGGCTGATGACGTCGGAGCGGCGGAACAGGTCTTCCAGGCCGACAAAGGCGAAAGGCTGAAAATCCGGCGCCGGCTTGGGCCGGGGGGCGTATGCCAGGACATTCATGCCGAAGCCGTTGGCTGTACGGGCTACACCTGCGCCTATGTTCCCGAATCCCACTATGCCCATCGTTTTGCCGTGCAGTTCGATAATGGGCTTGTCCCAGTAGCTGAAGTGCGCGCTTTTGCTCCAATCGCCCCGGCGCACGGAGGCCGTGAGCGCACAGGCGCGCGAACTGAGGAGCAGTATCAGGGTAAAGACGTGCTGGACCACGGAGTGTGTCGAATAGTCCGGCACGTTGCAGACGGGTATGCCGCGCGCGGCGGCCGCCCTGATGTCCACTTGGTTGAAGCCTGTCGCAAGCACCCCGATAAAGCGCAGCGCGGGCGCGGCGGCTATGTGTTCGGCGGTGATGACCACCTTGTTGGTGAGGACGAAGGCGGCATCCCTGATCCGTTCCGTTACCTGATCCGGCCGGGTCCGGTCGTGCATGACGACCTCGCCGAAGCAGGAAAAGTCGGGCAGGTCGAAATCATCGCCTATGGTTCCGGCATCCAGAAAGACCACTGTGTTTCCGTTCATAACCAATCGCTGCTTTACCCTTCAGGATGGGGATCGATTTTATCGGCTTTGCCGTGCCCGCACCCCTTTCCTTGTGAATGTCGGCCGACTTTTGGTAAAAATATCCACTTGCCGGGTAAAGGTCAAAGAAAAAGTAGTCCCGCGGGATACCGGGCAGGATTCGCCGTGCCGGTGTCAAGTCCTCGAACCCTGTACCGACGCACCGCTTTTCGGGTGCCGCGAAAATTTCTTTACGATTTTGGTTTTGGAGCATTTTGCGGGTGAAATTGCAAAATGCTCCGAAACATCCGGCCCGGTCCCTTGTTAAGGAAACGCTGATTTATTTCTTTGAGGAGGCTCCGCCCCCTCAAACTCCCCCGGCGGGGGCATGATGCCCCTGCACCCTCAATAGATATTTCGGCAGGTCATATTTGAGGGGGGTCTGGAGGGCCTGTCCGTCCTGAACGAAATGAAGGCGGACAAAATCTTGCAGTAATTCCCCCGGCGGGGTTCGGGGCAGCGCCCCGGTTAAATCAGTGCTTCCTTAAATTGTCTGACCCGTCTGCCGACCATTCTCGGCGCTGACCGGCCGCGTTACGCTGTTGATCAACGCGGGATAAAAGTATATGCTGAACAATTATGCCGGTACAACGAATACTTTTTCTGGCTCCGGCCCAGACCGTTACCCGCATCTTCCCGCAACTGCGCGAGGCGGGAATGGAAGTGGGCATAGCTGAAAACTTGAAGGGAGCCTCTTCCTTCATGCGCAAAGCCATGCCCGGTCTTATCCTGGCCCGCCCTTCCCTGCCCGGTTTCCGCATTGAGGATCTCGTGGCGGTCGGACGGGACGACCCGCAATTTCCCCCGGTAGTGGTTTTTTCCGACCGGCCGTCGCCCGAAGAAGCCTCCCGCCTGCTGGAACTCGGGGTCAGGGATTATTGGGCGGAACCCCTGAGCTTTGAAAAAATCAGAGCCGTTCTGCCGGCGAACAAGACGCCGGTCAAAGCCGCGCCTTCGTCTACCCTCGGAGGACGCAGGGCGTCCGCCGGGTCCTCCGGAAGCGGACCGCGCATCATAGGTTCCAATCCGGCCCTGTTGCGCGTTCTGGCCCTCGCCGCGCGAGTGGCCAAATCCAGGGCGACGGTGCTTATTTCCGGGGAATCAGGCACCGGCAAGGAATTGTTCGCCCGCTATCTGCATGCCGAAAGCGACCGCGCCGACAGGCCCTTTGTCGCCGTCAACTGCGCCGCATTGCCCGAACATCTTCTGGAAAGCGAACTTTTCGGCCATGAAAAAGGGGCGTTTACCGGGGCCATCGCCCGCAAACTCGGCAAATTTGAACTGGCCTCCGGCGGCACCATCCTGCTGGATGAAATATCCGAAATGGACCTCGCCCTGCAGGCCAAACTGCTGCGTGTGCTCCAGGAAGGGGAAATAGACCGCGTGGGCGGCTCGGAAACCCTGAAGGTGGACGTGCGCGTGCTTGCAACCACCAACCGCGACCTCGACGCCTGGGCGCAAGAGGGCAAATTCCGCCGTGATCTCTTTTTCCGCCTGAACGTCATCCCTCTGCGCCTGCCCGCCCTCAGGGAACGCGGGGAGGACATGCTCCTTCTCGCCCGTTTTTTTGTGGGCCTGTACCTGCGCGAATATGCCCTGCCCCCTGTGGAACTGTCCGGGGAGGCCGTGAAATGGCTTCAGGCCTATGCCTGGCCAGGCAATGTGCGAGAATTGCAAAATCTTATGGAAAGAGCGGTCCTGCTTTCCGGCGGCAAAGCCATACTGCCGGGACACTTTTTGCTGGAAAACGAGGACTGGCCGCTTTTCTCCGAAACCGCCGCCGATGCCTCCGAGACCTGCAGGGCGGAAAAAAATCCGGCCGGCCTCGCCGCAACGCCTTCCGGCCCGCCGGATACGGGCAGGCCGGAAGGTTCCGGCACGCCCGGCGAGGGCCTTGTACCCCCGCGCGGCGGCGCCCCCGCGGATTTTTCGGGCGGAGTGATCCCCCTGAGCGAAATGGAGCGCATCATGATCCGCAAAGGACTGGAGCAGACCGGCGGAAACCGCACCCAGGCGGCCGAACTGCTCGGGATTTCCGTCCGTACCCTGCGCAACAAGCTCAACGAATACCGTCAGGCCGGCCCGGATGCGGATTTGTCGGAGAAATAACATTCCAGAGCCGATATAAACCCGGAGTGAACGATGCTGGACAATATCAGAGATAAAGCCCAATCTTGGGCCGTCAAGATTATTTTCTTGATTATCATAGTGGTGTTTGTATTCTGGGGCGTAGGCAATTTCAACAGCGCGGGATCCGGCGCGGCGGCCGTTGTGAACGGCGAGCAAATCTCCCTTTACGAATATGAAAAGGCTTTGCGTACCATCGGTGAATCCGAAAAAAGAAATAACCCCGACATTTTTAAGGATGAAGCCGTTTTCACGCAGTTCAAGCGTACTGTTCTGAACGAAATGATCCTGTCCCTTCTGCGCAGACAGGAAGCGGAACGCATCGGTCTGAGCGTTTCAGACTATGAATTGAAAGCTTATATAGATACTTTTCCGGTATTTCAGGACGCAAGCGGTAAATTTGATGCGGAACGCTATAAAACAATCCTTGAAGCCAACAACATTCCCCCTGCGGAATTTGAGACAGACAACAAAAAGACGCTGCTTGAGGTAAAATTCATACGCAGTCTCGGCCTGAGCGCCCGGTTCACCGAAGCGGAGATCAAGAAACTTTTCGCGTTCAGCCTGGAAAAGAGAAAGGCCCGCTACGTGCTGTTCAAGCCCGGCGATTACCGTGACAAGGTAGACATCAGCGAAGAGGCGATATCCGGCTGGTATGAGAACAACAAGGAAAGCCTGCGCAAGCCTCTGCTTCTCACCATGCAGTACCTGCGACTCACTCCGGCTCTCCTGGCCGGCAATTATGCGCCGCAGGAAGCTGAAATTGAGGAATTTTACAGGAATTCCCCGGATGATTTCAAACGTCCCGCGTCCTATACCGCTTCCCATATTTTTATCGCCGCTCCGCCCGACGGGTCCGCGGAAGCGGAGGCCGGGAAGAAAATTGCCGAGGCGGCGGAGACCATAGAAAAACTCAATGCCCGGCTCAAGGCCGGCGAAGATTTCAGCCTGCTTGCCGGGGAATATTCACAGGATCCGGAAAGCGCGTCTCAGGGGGGGCTGTTGCCTCCGCTCGAACCGGGTCAGAGTTATGCCGAGGAATTCGACAAGGCGGCTCTGGCTCTGGAACCGGGACAGACCAGCGACCCTGTGCGGACCGTTTACGGTTTCCATCTTATACGCCTTGAAAACAGGACGGATGCCGCCGTCCTGCCGCTGGACGAGGTACGCGAAGACATCAGGGAGGCCCTCGCCCTGGAAAAGGCCGAGGAAGACTTCAAAAACGTGGAAAAAAAGGCTGAAGACGAGTTGGCGGCGGGCGCGTCTCTGGAGGCTGTAGGCGCGGGATTCAACGTCGCTCCGGAAAGCCGCGGGCCGGTCACTATGGAAGACGCCGAATCGGCCTTGTCCCTGCGCGAGGAATCCCGGCGCGCCCTGGCGGATGCCGTCGCCTCCGTTGCCGCCGGAGAAGCGGCGACAATACTCCCCGTTCCCCTGAATATCACCGGCGGCATTGTCCTGATCCGCATAAACGAGGCTGTGCCTTCCCGCATTCCTTCCATTGAGGAAGCGCGTTCCGGCATCATTGCCGATCTGCGGGCGAAGGGCGCGAGGGTACTGGCCCGCGAAGCCGCCGAGCAGGCCCTGCCCGCCTTTGTCGGGCGTGAAATTCCCGAAGCCTTCAAGGAGAAAACGGCAGAAAGCAAGCCCGGCCTGCGCGTCCTTCCCTCCCTGGAGCCGCTGGGTGCCGCACCGGAGCTGGTGGACGGAATTTTTACCTCGGACGGGGTATGGCTCCCGCAGGTTTACGATACGGACGAGGGACCGGTCATAGCGCAGACCACGGGCATAGAAGCGGTAAAAGAGGAAGAATGGGTGCAGCTCAAGGATATTTTTGTTTCCCAGTACCGTCGGAGCAGAGAGGAGCAGACCGTTCAGGCGTTCATGCAGTCCCTGCTCGACAAGGCTTCCATAAGTGAGTCCCCGGATGTTCTCGACAAGATAAGCCTGCGCTGAACCGGACGCCTTCCGAAAGGACGGCCGGACCGGCGGCGGACAAGGGAGCTACGGCGTGGACCCCAAATTGCTCATAAAACAGCGCGAACGGGAACGGGCTGTGCAGGTCGGCCGCGTTACCCGTGTGGGTATGCTGCTGAACCTCCTGCTGATCCCGGCCAAGCTCTGGTCCGGCTATACGGGCAACAGCCGCGCCGTGGTGGCCGACGGGGTGCACAGCATTTCCGATTTTGCGACGGGTCTGGCTGTTCTCATCGGCGTGCGCTACTGGACGGCGCCTCCTTCACAGGATCATCCTTACGGCTACAAGCGGCTGGAGTCGCTTATATCCTTCTGCATCGGGGCCTTGCTGGCCCTGGCCGGCATCGGCATCGTCTATGACGCCGTCGTCAACATGTTCAACCCGTCCGCAAAGCCCGTGGGCAGCGCGGCGGCTTTGGCCGTCACCCTGTTTTCCGTCGTGAGCAAGGAACTGCTTTATCGCTGGACCCTGGCAAAGGGAAAAGATCTGAAATCCGACATCCTGATCGCGGGAGCCGCGGAGCATCGTTCCGACGCTCTTTCCTCGGTCCCGGTGCTTATCACCGTGGGCGTTGCGATGTGGGTTCCTTCCCTGGCCTTTCTGGAACTGTCCGGGGCGTTTTTGATCGCGCTGCTCGTGCTCCGTTCCGCCGTCGGCATTTGCAGTCAGGCCGCGCACACCCTGCTGGACGGCAATGCCGGCCCTGAAGTGGACAGGAAAATAAAGGAATTTGCGCGCGGCATCGACGGGGTCAAGGATCTTCACAAGTTGCGCGCGCGCTTGGTCGGGCAGGGTCTGATTCTGGACATGCATGTGAGCGTGGACGGAAACATGAGCCTGTACGATGCCGACGAGACGGCGCACCGGGTCGAGTATGCCCTGTATACCGCAGAGGCCGCGGAATATATAGGGCGGGAAATTTTTGACGCCCTGGTGCATATTGATCCCTGGCGCGGTGTTTCCCATGATGCGCCGGAACAAAACGCCGTCCGTGAACAGTTGCCGTAATCCGCGCGAAAATCCGTATGCACCCCGCCCTGCCGAAAAACTCCGCCTGCGTGGTATTCCGCCTCGGCCGGCTGGGCGATGTCGTCCTGACCACAGGGGTCCTGAAGCGGCTCGCCGAAGATCTGCACCTCTCCTTCATCTATATCGTCAAAAAAGAATTCGCTCCCGTTCTGCAAGGATTACCCTTCATCAAGGAAATCGTCGCCCTTGAGGACCGGGATCTCGCCCCCGCGAATTTTTTCCGTTTCTGCCGCTCATTCGCCGCGCATCACGACAATCTGCCTTTTCTGGACCTGCACGACACCCCGCGCTCCCGCCTCCTGTCGCTGCTCAGACGCGGCCCGACGTTGCGCTGCCGCAAATCGGGCCTGAAACGCCGGCTTTTTCTGGCTTCGGGCGGCAGATTTTTCCGGCAGGACCTGCGCGCCGCCTCTGTCACCCAACGTTACTATGCCGCCCTCGGAGAAGATGTCCCCCCGGCCGGCCGGCTTCTGCCCGTTGTCAATCTTTCCGAAAGCGAGCTGCGGAACGCGCGCGCCCGCATCGACGACATCTTCTTCCCCGGAGCGCGTCCCCTTGCCCTGCACCCTTATGCGGCGCACAGGCTGAAAGCCCTGCCGGCGGAAAACCTGCTCGCTTTCGCTTCCCTTCTGGACGGGCGCGGCATTCCCCTGTTGATTCTGGGCATGGGCGATTCCGTATTTACGGGCCGCAAGGGGGATCTGAGCAACGCGACTTCCCTGCGGGAACTCTGCGCCCTCTTGTCCTTCTGCCGCGCTCTGGTCTGCGCCGATTCCGGCCCCATGCATCCGGCGCAGGCCGTCGGCACGCCGGTTATCGCTCTCTTCGGACCCACCACGCGCGAGTGGGGGTTTTACCCGGCGGGGGCGCGCGACACGGTGCTCGAAAAAAATTTGCCCTGCCGTCCCTGCTCCCTGCACGGCGGGGATTCCTGTCCCTACCTCGGCCGCTGTCTGACTTCCATAAGCCCGGAGGAAATCTTCGCCGCCGTGGAAAATACGGCATAAAAAAATTTCGTGCCGGGCGATTCCCGCTTGACTCCGGACTTTGCCGGGAGCACATTGTTTATTGATTGAAGCACCGGGAAACATAGGAAAACATCGGGAGAAAAAGAGTACGGACAGACGTATCTTTCTGATTCCTACCGGCCGATTCCCGCTTGACTCCCGGCTTTGCCGGGAGCACACTGGCTACCGATTGAAGCATCAGGAAACATCGGGAGAAAAATAGTATGGACAGACGTACCTTTCTGAAACGGCAGGCTCAGGGCCTGCTCTGGCTGTCGGCCGGTCCCGCGTTGCTCTCCGCCGCCCCTGCCTTTGCCGAGACCGCCGCCCCGGATGTGGCGGTGGTCAAAGGCAAAGCGGCGGCCGCGACCAGAGCGGCGGTGGATATGCTCGGCGGCATGAGCCGCTTCGTCAAGCCGGGCAACAAGGTGGTCATCAAACCCAACATGAGCTTTGCCAAGGATGTGGACAGCGCGACCAACACCCACCCCGAAGTGGTGCGGGAACTTCTGATAATGTGCAAAGAAGCCGGCGCGGCGCAGGTGCGTATTCTCGACCACTCCCTGCAGAATCCGGAACAGTCCATGGATCTCTCCGGCATCCGCCCCGCCTGCGACGGCGTGGAGCAGAACCTGTGCCACCACCTGATGAATGCCGGACAATATGTGACTGCCCCCATCCCGGACTACGCGGAAATGCGCGAGAACGCCTTTATGCGCGATGTGCTGGCGGCGGATGTGCTCATCGCCTGCCCTGTGGCCAAAAGCCACAGCGGCGCCGGCGTCAGCCTGTCCCTCAAGGGCCAGATGGGGTTGATTTTTGACCGCCGCATCATGCATTCGCGCTATAATCTGGACAGCTCCATCGTGGACATGAACAAAAAAATCCTGCCCACCCTGGCGGTGATTGACGCCACCCGCGTACTCACGACCGGCGGCCCCGGCGGCCCGGGCAAGGTGATCACTCCCGGCGAGATCATCGCCTCCGCCGATCCCGTGGCCGCCGACGCCACGGCCGTCGCCTCCTACGAATGGTACGGGCGCAAGATGCAACCGGGTCAGGTGGGACACATCCGCCTGGCGCACGAGCGCAAGCTGGGGCGCATGGACATAGAAAATCTGGTCACCGGACGGATGGGTCCGGCCTGACTGTAACCTTTTACGCTTGAGATCGTCGTTTACAGCGGGCGCATATCTCCCCGGCAGGCCTATGGCTTTTGCTCCGTCTGCCGATAAGAAGAATATGCGCGGGGCATGAAACCCGGATGCAACACCCGAAAGCCGCCGGAAGGCCCGGACGCGCAAACCTGCAAAACAAAGGAGCAGAGAGATATGGACTTTCTTTTCTTCTTCCTCGGTCTTGCCGCTACCATCGCCGCCCTCTGCCATATAAAAAGGACAAGCTGAACAGGACGCGGCTGCCCATCGGTTTTTCCCGCAGAGCGGATACGCTTTGAAAAAGTTTGTTCCGCTCTGTGGGGGTTGTAGGCAACCCCCGCCATGGGCTGCAGGCGGGCAAAGCCTGCCGTAAGCGACTATCTCAAACGTAAAATGCTGTAACGCGCGCGGACGACGGCCGTAACCCGGCAGCCGTCCGTTGCGGATTTGTTTTTTCCCGACAGGCAACAGTTTGCTCTGCCGCGGCCTTGCGGCAAGGAGTCGGCTAATGACCAGCCAATTAAAAACATTTCTGCTGCTCGGTCTGTTGACCGGCGTCATCCTCTGCATGGGACAGGCCCTCGGCGGCCGCAGCGGCCTTGTCGTCGCCCTGGCGTTTGCCCTGATCATGAACCTGGGCAGCTACTGGTATTCAGACAAGATCGTACTCAGAATGTACAAGGCCAGGGAACTGTCCGCATCCGAATCCCCCATGCTGCACGAGATCGTCGGGGAACTGGCGCAAGCGGCGGGCATTCCCAAGCCGCGGATTTTCCTCATTCCCCAGGACGCCCCCAACGCGTTCGCCACCGGGCGCAACCCGCAGAACGCGGCGGTGGCCGTGACGAGCGGCATACTGCGCCTGCTGACCCCGGACGAACTGCGCGGTGTGCTGGCGCATGAAACGGCCCACATAGTGCACAGGGACATCCTGATCCAGTGTACGGCCGGCGTGCTGGCCTCGGCCATAGTGACCATCGCCCACATCATGCAGTTCACGGCCATCTTCGGGGGCGGACGCAGCAACGAGCAGGGGGGAAGCAACGCCGGAGTCGCCCTGCTCATGGCCTTCCTGGCTCCCCTTGCCGCCGGGCTTATCCAGTTCGCCATTTCCCGTTCCCGTGAATATCTGGCGGACGAAGGCGGGGCGCGGATCAGCGGTAAACCCCTGGCCCTGGCTTCCGCCCTCGGCAAACTGGACAGTTACAGCCGAAGCATGCCCATGCGCGGCGGCAACCCTTCCACGGCCCATCTCTTCATAGTGAATCCCTTTACCGCATCCGGCATGGCCGCTCTTTTTTCCACGCATCCGCCCGTGGCCGAGCGCATAGCCCGCCTGCGGGAGATGGCCGCCGGGGTGCGCCGGAGTTGAGTACGCGCTTCGGCACGGCGGTTGCCCGGCCATGATCGGTTTCCTTCGCGCAGGGTTGCAGGGGAGCCGAGCGCGCGCTTTGGCACGGCAGTTGCTTGTACTATGCCGTGCAGACAATTTTCCGACGCGGTGATCTATGGCTCCTTTCCGTTTCAGACTCGAACAGGTGCGGCTCTATCGCAAGCAGCTTGAAGAACAGGCCATGCAGCGTCTGGCTCTCGCGGTCATGGAGCGGAACAGGCTCCTGATCCGCAAAGAAGCGACGGAAAAAGAACTGTACGGGCAACGGCAGAGGCTGTGCCGGCCCGACCTGTTGGAGCCGGCCGAGTTCCCTGTGACCCTCGACTATGCCGGGGCACTGGCGCGGGACCTGAAAGACTGCGTCAAGGCCCTTGACGCGGCCGAAGACCAGGTGGACATACGGCGCCGGCAACTGGCCGAAAAAGCCATGGAGCGGGAACTGCTGGACAGGCTTGAAAAAAAACAGGCCGACCGGCACAAGTTAACGGAATTGAAACAAGAGCAGCAACGCAATGATGAAACGGCCACCCTCCGCTACAGGCATGCCGCCGTCTAAACTCTGCAGACTCCTGATCTTCACCTTTGCGCTGAAGTTCGTCCTTATCGGGCTTATTTTTCTTGATCCTGATTCATCGTTCTCTTTTTTGTACGGCGCCGGCAAACCCTCCGTTGCCTCGGCGGCCGCCGCGGGCGGACCCGCCGCCTCGCCGCCGGCCATAGAGGCCACCCTGCCGGATACGGGCATTTACGGTTCCCCCGCCGGCGTCAAATCCCATGTGGAATCCCCGGCCGCGGCCCCCGGCGTTATCGCGCCGATGCAACCGACGCCGGACGCCTCCCGTTCCCTGCCTACCATCGCTCCCGGGGAAGGGACCGATGCCGCTCGGACAGCCCTGCAACCCGACCTCAAAAATGTCATGGCCAAACGCCAGGAAGACCTGGCCAGAAAAGAACAGGAACTGCGCGTGCTGGAAGGCGAACTGAACTCCCGCCTGGAACGTATGCAGATTCTTGAAAACCGTCTCAGCGAGATGATCAAGGAAGCCGAAGGCACGCAGGACGCCAAGTTCCGCCATCTGGTGGACATGCTCTCCAACATGAAAGCCAAACAGGCGGCCGCCGTTCTGGAAACGCTGGATCAAAAAGTGTCCGTCAAAGTTCTGGCAGTCATGCGCGGACGTCAGGCCGGAGAAATTCTGACCTACGTCCGGCCGCAGGTCGCAGCCAAGCTTACCGAAGCGCTGGCGCGGATGCAGTTGCCTCTGCAATGATGCAGAGGCTGAAAATTACCGTCGCGTTCGAAGGCACGGCCTATGCCGGCTGGCAGATCCAGTCCGGGGGCCCGAGGCCCGTCCCGAGCATACAGGAAACGCTGGAAGCCGCTTTTGCCCGCATAAACGGCCGACCCGTGCGCGTACATGGAGCAGGACGCACCGATGCCGGTGTCCACGCCGAAGGCCAGGTCTGCCATGCGGACGTGGAGGAGGCGAAAAAGTCCCCCGATTGGAGCAAGGCCCTGAACGCCTGTCTGCCGCCCGACATCCGCGTCCTTTCCTGCATCCCGGCTGAGGCCGCTTTCCATGCCCGCAAAAGCGCCCTGGCCAAACGCTACGCCTACAGCATCTGGATGAGCAGGGACAAGGCCCTGCCGCGCATAAGGAATTTCGTCGCTCAAACGCCCCCCCCCGACCTGGACCTCCTGGCCTCGGCTCTGCCCTGTATCACGGGCAGACACGATTTCGCCTCCTTTCAAAATTCCGGCACGAAAACGCGGGATACCGTGCGCGAACTGTATTCCGTGTGTTGCCGCAAAGGAGAAATCGCCGGATTGCGCTGCCCGGAACACTGGCCTGTGTTAAGCATCGTCTTTGAAGGCAACGGCTTTCTCAAACAGATGGCGCGCAACCTCAGCGGCATGCTTCTCCATGTGGGGCTGGGAAAAATCGCCCCGGAGGACATTCCCGGCATCATGGCCGCGCGGGACCGCCGCGCCCTGTCCTCCCCCTGCGCCCCGGCATGCGGCCTGAGTCTGCTGGAAGTCCTTTATCGGCGGGATCAGACGGACCGGACTGTTCTGAAGTAACAATGCGATGCTTTTCAATTCAGAATGACAATCAACCTGCTCCGGTCGGAGCCCACGGCTGTTTCAGCAGGGCAATCGAATGAAAAAATGTAACAGATTGAAATAACAAGAATTTTTAAATCAGGACGTCAAAAATTTATCTTGAGATTTCAATGGGTTGTCAGCTTCATTCGATTGCCCTGGCTGTTTCAGTACAGCCTATGGCTATTTCGGCGGAGATGGTGTAACTTGTCGCCTCAGCATTTTCAACTTTGAAATGCTCTGAATCTTTCCTCTGCGTAAAGGGGGAGAACACTGTCTTCCCCGCGCCCGGAGCCGGTCCGCATGAGCAGCCGTATCGAGTATGCACGCAACCTGAGCGACGCGCTTGCCCGGATTACCAAAACGCCCGCGCTTACCGCCGGGATATTGAAAGATGCCGCCGACGTCATTGCCGCAGTCGGATGCCGCGCCCTGAATACCACCCGCGTGGGCATCTGGAGCACGGAAAATAACCTGGCACTCCTCAGAAATATAGTTTGCTATGACCTTGCCGCCGACACGCGCAGCGTGCAGGACGAGTTTTTGCTCGACGAGCGCCGGCGCTATGTGGAACTGCTGCTCAGCGAACGGCTCCTTGTAATAGACAATGCGGCGCATACGGATATCCTGCCCGATCTGCAGGAAACATACGGCCCCGGCATCTGCGCGTTGCTCGACGCGCCCATTCGCGTGGGCGGGCAGGTCCGGGGCGTCGTGTGCATTGAGCAGGACCGCACGGAACAGTTCCCGTCAAAACGCGTCTGGACTGTGGAGGAGCAAAACTTCGCCGCATCTCTGGCGGATTTCACGGCCCTGGCGATGGAAAGCGCCGAGCGCCGCCGCTTGATGCTGCGGACCGAAGCCCTCATGAGCAATGTGCCCGGCATGGTCTACCGGTGCCTGTACGATCCTCCAGATTTTACCCTTACCTTTGCGAGCGATGGTTGCTTTGAACTCACCGGTTACACGCCGCAGGAACTTATCGGCAACAGGTCCGTGAAATTTTTCGATCTGGTGCACCCGGACGATGTGGAGTCGCTCAAGGAAGCAACCGAACGTACCCTCGGCGTCGGACTGCCTTTGCAAACTACTTTCCGTATGGTTATGAAGAACGGCAACGTAAAGTGGATACACGAACGCAGCCGCGTGATAGAGAAAAAAACCGACGGCACGCCGCTTTTTCTGGAAGGGCTTTACACCGACATCACCGAGCACCGGCGTCTGGAGGCGGCCGAACTTGCCAACCGGGCGAAGTCGGAATTCATGGCGACCATGAGTCATGAGATACGTACCCCGCTGAATGTGATCCTGGGCATATCCGAGATACAGATGCAAAAACAACTGCCGGAGGATGTGCGCGCGGATATGGAAAAAATATACAGCGCCGGCTCGATCCTGCTCGGCATCATCAACGATATACTGGATATTTCCAAGATAGAGTCCGGGAGCTTCGAACTTATCCCTGTGGAGTATCAGGTCGCGGATCTGATCAACGATATAGTGCAGTTGAATATCGTGTGCATCGGCTCAAAGCCCGTCGCGTTCTCTCTGGAACTGGATGCGGGCATTCCCGCCCGACTGTATGGCGACGAACTGCGTATCAAGCAAATCCTGAACAACCTGCTTTCCAACGCCATCAAGTACACCAGAGAAGGCAGTGTGACCCTGGAAATACGCTGGGAGAGGACGGAGGAGGACGTCCGGCTCACCTTCATCGTCAGCGACACGGGCATAGGCATCAAGGCCGAGGACCGGGAGAAAATATTTTTGGAATACCGCCAGCTGGATACAAAGGCGAACCGGGCCATCGAAGGGACCGGACTGGGCCTGTCCATAACGAGAAAACTGGTGGAAATGATGGACGGGGATATTTCCGTGCAGAGCGAGTACGGCCGAGGCAGCGTATTCACGGCGCGCCTGCGTCAGAAAATGACCGCCTATACGCCCTTGGGGGCGGCCATGGCCGGAAAACTGACGGCGCTCCGCTTCTTGGAAAACAGGCGCATAAAAGGGAGAAACCTCGCACGCGCCTATATGCCGTACGGCAAGGTGCTTGTAGTGGACGACGTCGCCACCAACCTGGATGTGGCCAAGGGGCTTCTGTTGCCCTACGGGCTGCATGTGGATTGCGTGACGAGCGGGGCGGAGGCGGTGGAAAAGATCCGTTCCGGACACGTCAGATACGATGTTGTGTTCATGGATCATATGATGGCGGGCATGGACGGCGTCGAGGCCACCCGGATTATCCGGCAGGAGTGCGGGGACGGTTATGCGCGGACCGTGCCTGTCGTAGCCCTTACGGCCGATGCCGTCACGGGGAAGGAAGCCATGTTCCTGGCGAACGGCTTCAACGACTTCATGTCGAAACCCATAGACATCATGCGCCTTGACGCGCTGCTCAACAAATGGGTGCGGGACAGACAGAGCGCGGACACGCTGCGGGCGGCGGAGCGGACGACGGCGGAACATGCCGTCCCGAGCAGACATTCCCCTGCAGGCCGTCTTTCGGACGGCTCGCAGGCCTGCGGCCTTGACCTGGAAAAGGGAATGGAGCGTTACGGCGATGAAGACGCCTATCTGCAGATTCTCCGCTCTTACTTGAAGCATACGCCGGGACTTCTGGAAAAGCTGCGTTGTCCCGCGCGGGAAAGTCTGCCGGACTATGCCGTGGCAGTACACGGGCTGAAGGGGAGCAGCCGCAGCATTTGCGCCGATGCAGTTGCGGAGCGTGCGGAGGCGCTGGAACTTGCGGCCGTGGCGGGGGATTTTGCCGGGGTGAATGCCGACAACGGTGCGCTTGTTCAGGCGGTGGAAAAGCTGCTGGCGGATATCGGCTCCATGTTCGCGGACACGAGCGGGCCGCGCGCGGCAAAACCGCTCAGGCCTTTCCCGGACGGCGGGGTGCTGGCGAAGATGCTGGATGCCTGCAGGGAGTTTCGCTCCGGGTTGATGGAGGAAGCCATGCAGGAACTTGAGCGTTTTGATTATGAATCCGGCGCCGATCTGGTCGCCTGGCTCCGGAAACAGGTGGATAGTCTGGAATACGGCGCCGTCGCGGACCGTCTTGAAGAGCTGCAAAACTGAGGGCGCATACACTGTAGTCAAAACGCGTCGATTTCTCAAAATTTGTGAGGTTGTTGAAGCTATGGACGGAACTGTTGAAATTACCGCATACTTTCCAAGTGACAGAGCCGTGCGGCTGATGCCGGCTCATCTGCGTGGCACACCCCCGGCTTTGGAAGCCGGAATTTTGTTCTTTTACAGCATTTTACGCTTGAGATGGTTGCAGGGGTTTGCAGGCAAACCCCTGCGGAGCGGATGCACTTTTTCAACGTTGAAACGTCCTAAGGCAATTTGATTTTGAGACGCTCCTTTCGGCGCTTAACGGCGAAACGCAGTTTCGCCTGCGGGGCCGGGCGGCGGATACCCACCGCCGGAGCATTGCGCAATTTCATTTGCAAAATGCTCTAAAACGTCAATTGGGCGAATTCTTCCACTTGGGCCTTGATGGCCGTTTCCGTCGGCAGGCGCTCCATACTGCTCGCGCCGTAAAAACCTTGGATATCCTTGCATTTTTTCAGCACATACCCGGCATCTTGCGGCATGGCTATGGGACCGCCGTGGCAGAGCATGATGATGTCCGGCCGCACCGACCGGGCGGCGGCGGCGATCCCGTCAATCAGCGTGACGCAGTCATCAAGACTTTTAGCCGTTTGCGCGCCGATGCTGCCGGCCGTCGTCAGGCCCATATGGGCCACTAGAATATCCGCGCCCGCTCCGGCCATGGCCCGCGCATCGTCGGCGCTGAACACATAGGGGGTTGTGAGCAGGTCCATTTTGTGCGCACGCGCAACGGCTTCCACTTCCAGGCCGTAGCCCATGCCGGTTTCTTCCAGATTGGAGCGGAATACCCCGTCAATAAGACCGACGGTGGGGAAATTCTGCACCCCGGCGAACCCTTCATCCTTGATGCGGCGCAGGAAGGAATCCCAGTTCGTGAACGGGTCTGTGCCGTTGATGCCCGCGAGCACCGGCGTTTTTTTGACCACGGGGATGACTTCGCGGGCCAGTTCGAGCACAATGTCGTTGGCGTTGCCGTAAGCGAGAAGCCCGGCCAGAGAGCCGCGCCCGGCCATGCGGTAACGACCGGAATTGTAGATGACGATCAGGTCGATGCCGCCGGCTTCCTCACATTTGGCGGAAATGCCGGTGCCGGCGCCGCCGCCGATAATGGGTTTTTTTGCGGCTGTTTTCGCCCGCAGGGCGTCCAGAACGGCAGTGCGTGACAGGGCCATAAGTACCTCCACGGTTACAGGTTCATTCCGCCGTCAGCGCGTTATCTCGCGGAAGTTCGCGGCCAGCGCCCCGGCGAAGGCCGGGTCGTTGATGTTGTGCGGCAGGCGAATGAGCTTGCGCTTGTCCGTCCGGCGCAGGGTATGCTCCAGACTTTCAAAGAGCGCCTTGTCGGCCTCAGGGTCGTAAAAAGGCTGCCCGGGCGCGTCTATGACGGATACGCCCCCCTCGGGGATCAGGAAACGCACCTCACCTTCGCACTGATTCAGCTTTTCGCCGATCCAGCGGCCCATTTCCGCGTTTTCCGCCGCATTGGTGCGCATGAGGGTAACATTGGCGTTATGCACATGGAGTTTCCGGTCCGCGTACTTTGCCGGCACTGTCGCTTTAGCCGCGAAGTTGACCATATCCAGCGCGCCGAGACTGCCCACATACGGAATGCGCGTTCGGGCGATGCTGCCGAGCCTGTCCGGTCCGGCACTCATGACGCCGCCCATGAAAAGATCGCAGACTTCCGTAAGCGTAACGTCGATAACGTGCTTGATCATACCGGAATCAATAAGTTTTTCAAAAGCCTGACCCCCTGTGCCCGTGGCGTGGAAGACCAGGGGATCGTATTCGTTGGTGAAAATGTCGATCAGTTGTTGTACACACGGCGTCGTCACCCCGAACATGGTCATGCCGAGGAGCGGCTTCCGCTCCGTGACGGCGGGAACGGCATTGGCGACCATCCCGGCCACGGCGTGCGCCGCGTTGCCGAGTACGGCGCGGGTGACAGGGTTCAGTCCGGCGACGTCGGCAACGGAAGCCATCATGCAGATATCCGTCGGCCCGACATAGGGGGAAACGTCGCCCGAAGCCACAGTGGACACCATGAGTTTGGGCAGGCCGACCGGCAGGGCGCGCATGGCCCGCGTGACCAGCGCCGTGTTGCCGGTGCCGCCCATGCCGAGCACGCCGGCGATATCATCGCGGGAAAGCAGGAAGACTTCAAGGGCCTCCGCCATGGCTCCCACCGCCTCACCGCGGTCCTTGACGCCGTCAAGAAAGCCGGGTGTCCGCGGATGAAATTTCGCCACTTCCCTGTTGGGGACATCCACTGGGTTGTTGTGCGAAAAAATGCCCACATCCACCAGGACGGAAGCGACGCCAGCCTTTTCAAGCAGCTTCCCGGCATAGGACAGTTCGGGATACTTCGTGTCGCAGGTTCCGATAATGTATACTTTTTTCATCCAAACTTCCTTTGTGGTTTGAAAGCTTTCCCTTCAGGGAGATTGCCTGCCGGCCCCGGGCATTTCCGGGAGCACCTCTGCGCCGGCCTCTTCCTTCAGGGAGGGGCAAACCGGCCTGCTCCCGTCCGCCGGTTGTGGATTGAAACATACAAAAAACCTGTTTCGGACGGAGGGATGGTTCCGGCGGAAAGCCCAAGACTGTGCCGCTTTACCGGAAAAGGACTACTTCGCCGCCGGCGGCAAAAGCGTACAGCCGGGATCGGCGCGCATGGCGGCTTCCGGTCCGGCGTACTGGTATACGGCCAGAATTTCCATATTTTCTTTGCCGGTATTGATGGTGGAGTGAAATTCGCCCGGCTTGAGGTAGATAAGCTCGCCGGGGCCGACGCTTTTCACCTGAGTTCCGGAATCGCTGAACACCGTCTGTTCGCCTGTCCCTTTGAGCACGAAGAGTACCTCCGCACAACCGTCGTGGTTGTGTCTGGCGTGGCCTTTGCCCGGCTCAAGGGTGACGATGCCCGTGACCATGTGGTCGGCCCCGGTAACCCTCGGTTCGGAAAGCCACTGAAGTTTGCCCCAGTCGAAAACCTGTGTTTCAACGTCCTTTGCGCTGACGAAAGTGCGTAACCCGGCCATAGTCTACTCCTTTGCTGAGGGTGAAAATGGTAAACATTGACGACTATACCGGAACTATCCCTGTCTGCGAATAATGTCAAGCCGCGTGCGGCCCGGAATTCTCCGGACCTTGCCGTTCCGAAGCTCGGCCGGGCTTGCCGCAAGGGTCCGCTCCCACCATTCGGCAAAGGAAAAATCGGCGAAAAGCGGCGCGGAAAAACTCACGCGCGTTTCCAAAACCCACAGGGGCACGTCCGCAAAAAGTCCAGCAAAGGCTTCCAGCTTCACAGCATCCTTGGGAGTGCACACAACGGGCAGACAGCCCCCGAGCTTCAGCACCTTTTTGACGTCGGCGGCGCTGAAGGCGCGGTGATCGTCAAAATCACAGCGCAGTTCCGGTCCGCGCCCGATGAGCGCGGCGGCCGTCCGCGCCGCCCCGTCCGGGTTGCCTATGCCGCTCAACAGTAGATACGGACGATCTTCATAGACCCCACGTCCGAACAAAGGAGAGGGGACATCCCGCCCCTTCCCCGGAAACAGGGGACGCAAACCCAAGGGTTCAAGATGAAAGGGAAAAACCGGCCTGCCAAGGGCGGCAAGACGTGCCGAGGCTTCCGCCGGGAGTCTTCCGTCCGCCCCGGCATCCTCTTTGACGGCGAAGAGCGTCGCGGCCTCCAAGGCGAACGCCCCCTCGCGCCAAGGGCCGGAGGGGATGACCCTGCCCCAGTCCTCCGCGAGGTCGGCCGGACGCAGGAGCACGATGTCCGCATCCCGGTGCAGGGCCAGGTGTTGCATACCGTCGTCCAGAATCAGAATATCCGGGGCGAGCAGGCGCTCCGCCTGACGCGCGGCCTCAGCCCGCCGGGGGAAAACCAGCACGGATGCCTCCGGGTGGGCGCGGGCCAGCATGAGCGGCTCGTCCCCGCAGACTGCAGGCGAGGTGTCCGGGCCGACAAGCAGGGGAGAGGCCCCGACGCGGCCGCCGTAACCCCGGCTGAGGACCACGGCCTTTTTGCCCACGGCGGCGGCACGCTCCAGAAGAAAGGAAACCAGCGGAGTCTTGCCGCTACCGCCGAGGGCGATGTTGCCCACAGACACGCAGGGGCAGGACGGGGTGTAGGAAGCGAACACGCCCCGCGCATAGAACGCGCGGCGCTCCCGCATGAGCAGGGCGTAGAGGGCACCCAAGGGTCGCAGGAGGGGGCCGAAAAAAGGGGGAGACACCGCTCCCCCGCTTTGTTGCCTTATGCCCCTGATCGGCCTCAGCGGCGATCTCCCATGATGCGCAAGAGCATAATGAAAATATTGATGAAGTCCAGATAGAGCCTGAGCGCCCCGATAATCGCGCCCCGGCGCACGGCCGTTCCGTCGTCCTGGGGAACCGTTTCGCCCATTTCCTTGAGGAACTGGGTGTCGTATGCGGTCAGGCCGAGGAAAATGATCACGCCGATGACGCTGATCCCGAATTCCAGCATGCCGGACCCCAGGAAAATGTTCACCACCGAGGCGATGATCAGGCCGATGAGGCCCATGGTCATGAGGGAACCCATGGCCGTCAGATCCCGCTTTGTCACAAGGCCATACAGGCTCATCACGCCGAACATGCAGGTGGTGGTGAGGAAGGCCTGCACCACGGAGCCGACGTTATAGGCGACAAGGATGAAGGATAGGCTGATGCCGTTCAGCGCGCTGTATGCCAGAAACATGAGGGTGGCGCTTTGGGCCGACAGTTTGCGTATGCCCAGGCTCAGGGAAAAGACCAGAACCAGCTCGGCGATTATGCTGCCTATGCCCAGGTACATGCCCTGCTGGGTGAAAAGTATGCTGCTCAAAGACGTGTAGGTAAGGACGAAAGAAACGGCAGCCGTCAGAGCGAGACCCAAGGCCATCCAGTTGTAGACCGAGCGCAGAAAGGCATTGGTGACTTCCACTCTGCTTACGGGCCTGCGCAGGGTAGCGCTGTTGTTCATTGCCATTGAAAACTCCTTTGCACGGCAGAGGTTGTTTGTGCGGATGTTGATTCTCAGGAACTATAGCAACTGTACCGCCCTTTGACAAGATGCGGGCGTTGCAGTAATTTCAAAAGAGAAATTTTCCGCCTCCGGGCGGAGTTGTCCGCAACGCGAACGCAAGGGACCGGCATGCGCATTCAATCCACAAGCGGCGTCGCAAATCTGGTCGCCCCGCGCGGCGCAGTCAGCCGGGAAATGCGCGAAGCGCGTCTGCCGCACCGCGGCATGGCTTTCTGGTTTACCGGCCTTTCCGGGTCGGGTAAATCCACCCTGGCGTACAGCGCTGAGGAGTATTTTTTCCGGAAGGATTACAGCATCACGGTTCTGGACGGCGATATACTGCTCGGCGGCCTCTGCAGCGACCTCGGCTTTTCCCCCGAAGACCGCCTGGAAAATAACCGGCGCATCGCGGAACTGGCCAAACTTTTCGTACTCCACGGTACGGTCTGCATCTGCGCTTTCATTTCCCCTTACGAGGAAAGCCGGCGCAGAGCCAGGGAAATCATCGGCGCCGAATCCTTTCGGGAAATCTACATTTCCTGCTCCCTGGAAGAGTGCGAACGCCGGGACGTCAAAGGCTTTTACATCAGGGCGCGCAGCGGGGGGGGATCAAAAACTGGACCGGCATCTCCTCCGGCTACGAGGAACCGCAGGCCCCGGACCTTGTCATCTGCACGGAACACAGCTCCGCCGAGCGGAGCATCTTCGAACTCACACGCTTTATTGAACAGAACTGCGCTGAATACCGTATACCCCCCACCCCCAATGAATTCACCGTAACCGGCGGTAAATATTCCGTAAAAATCCTGATCTTCAGGACAGCCCTTCCCGGCCGGGTTTCTTTTTCCGGTGCCGCTTTTTTCTTGACATCGGCTTTATATGTATATACACAGATAAATGTGTATATACATAGTTATAAAATGCTATGAGGAAGAAAAAAATGGATAAAAGCCGCGCCGGCCGACTGTGGATGCCTGTAGCTCTGGCCGGGGCCGTCCTGATGATCACCATGGGCATCCGCCAGTCCGTCGGCTTGTTTCTGCATCCTGTCAGGGACGCGACGGGCATGTCCGTGGCGGATATCAGCATGGCTCTGGCCGTGGGCCAGTTGATGTGGGGAGCCTTTCAGCCTCTGTTCGGGGCTTGGGCGGACAAGGGTAGCCCGCTCGCCGCACTGGGCACGGGGATTTTTTGTCTGGCGGCGGGGCAGTTGCTGACCGTCCCGGCGGACTCTTTCCCCATGCTGGTTCTGGCGCAGGGCTTGCTGTCTCCCGCGGGCGCGGCGGCGGGGAGTTTTTCCGTACTCATAGGCATCGTCAGTTCCAGGCTCGCCCCGGAGTCGCGTTCGGTCGCAGCCGGTTGCATCAACGCCATGGGATCTCTGGGGCAGTTCATTTTCGCCCCAGTCGTCCAGTTCGTCATGCATTTGCGGGGTTATCCTACGAGTCTCGCGCTCCTGTCCGGGCTGTCTCTGGCAGCTCTGTTGCCTGCGTTCGTCCTCTGCCGGACAGGCGAGGTGAAAGCCGCCTCCGGCCCGGCCGCCGCAAGCGGCAAGGTGTCCGGAGCGGAGTTGAAGGGACAACTGCGCGCAGCCTTGGGCGACAGGAGTTATCTGTTGCTGCACGCAGGCTTTTTTACCTGCGGTTTCCATGTGGCCTTTCTCACCACGCATCTGCCGGGAGAAATCGGCTTATGCGGGCATTCCGCCTCTGTTTCCGCCCTGAGTCTTTCCCTGATAGGCCTGAGCAACATAGCGGGCAGCATAGGCATAGGCGTTCTCGGCAAGCATTTTCGCATGAAATTCCTGCTGGCCCTGATGTATGCGGGCCGCGCGCTGATGATCGCCGTGTATCTGGCGTCGCCCAAAACCGAGCTGACCTTTTACGTGTTCGCGGTCACGACCGGCCTGACTTGGCTGGCGACGGTGCCGCCGACGGCCGGGCTTGTGGGTAAGCTCTTCGGCACGCGCTGTCTGGCCACCCTGTTCGGTCTGACCCTTTTCACGCACCAGATCGGGGGTTTTCTCGGGGCCTGGTTCGGCGGACTGGCCCTGCAGAACTCCGGCAGCTTCCTGTGGGTATGGTATGTGGATATCGCCCTGGCCTCCTTTGCGGCTCTGGTCAATCTGCCGATCCGGGAACAGCCCGTCGGACGTCGGAAGGGGGCACCGTGAGTTCCGCGCCCGGCGCGCCGTGCTGGTGCATGACCCTGCGCAGGACAACGCGGGCTGTAACGGAATTTTACGATCTTGCCGTGGAACGCAACGGGTTGCTCATTACGCAGTATGCCCTGCTCAAGCATATTCTGCTGCTGGAACCTGCGACGCTGCATGCCCTGTCGGAGTCTCTGGGGCTTGAGCGCAGCACCTTGGCGCGCAATGTCGCCGTCCTTGAGCGGCAGGGATTTGTGCGGAGCGCGGCGCAACGGAAAGCTAGGGAACACCGCATCGAAACAACGGACAAAGGCCGCCTGAAATTCAAGGAAGCGCAACCGTTCTGGGAAGAAGCGCAACGCGGCATTGAGGAACTGCTCACTGAGGACGAACTGGGGCTTCTGCGGAACATCGCGCGAAAATTGCAAGGTCTTGCCGCGCGGGGGAAAGCTCTGCCGGATGCTTGAACGCCGCGGGCCGGAGGTCTTTACAAATCACGGAATGAAGAGCTACGCGAATAAAAACGCGTTTGTGGAAGGTGAACAATGAAGGCCCGATGGTGGAAAACGGATGAGGAAAGCGGGCGGGTGGTCTGCGGTCTGTGCCCGCGCTCCTGCCGCCCGGAGGATGGTCAATGGGGGTATTGCGCGGCCCGTTTCAACGACGGGGGCGAACTGCGTTCTCCGCATCTCGGTCGTTTTTCCTCCATCGCGGTCGATCCCGTTGAAAAAAAACCTCTCCGCCGCTGGCGGCCCGGTTCTTTTATCCTTTCTCTGGGCAGCCTAGGCTGCACCATGCGTTGCCCGTTCTGCCAGAACCACAGCATAGCGCAGCCGGCGGGCGGCGGCGCGGCGCGCATCCCGTTGCAAGCCGTCACGCCCCGGCAACTGGTCGAGAAATGCCGGGAACTGGGCCTGTCTTCCGTGGCCTATACTTACAATGAACCGGCGCTGCAGGCGGAGTACATACTGGAAGCCGCACCTTTGTTGCGCGAGGCGGGCACGGCTGCCGTCCTGGTGAGCAACGGCATGTATTCGGAGGAACTGCTGACGGCGCTGTCCGGGGTCATGGACGCCGCCAACATAGACGTCAAAACCTTCAACCCGCAGGCCTATGCCCGGTTGGGCGGCTCTCTGGACGTCGTTAAGCGTACGGTAAGCGTCCTTTTACAGGCCGGAACGCATGTGGAATGCACCACACTTGTCGTGCCCGGCATAAGCGACAATGCGGATGAATTCGCCGCCGAGCTGGATTGGCTTGCCGACCTGAGCGCGGCAGGTGGGCGCGATATCCCCCTGCATATCTCCCGTTACCGCCCCTGCTACCGCTGGACGGAACCGCCCACGGACATCGGCCTGCTGCAACGCTTTACGGCTATGGCCGAAGCAAAGCTCAAGTATGTCTATTCCGGCTCCGGACCATTCAGGATACGCAGATTTTGAGCATTTCAAAATTGAGAAGACATCCCCCCGCCAAACGCTCCGGTCACAGGGGTACGCCGGAATTTACGGAGACGTACCCTTGATAACGCGGCCTGTTTGCCGAGATCCCCCAACCGAGCTTCCACTCCGCCGATCATCGGGCCTTTATGCGGTTTTGTCAAAGAAATGGAAGCTCCGCTTGTCGCGTTACTTTTTACATCGCTTATCTATATTCTCTACAATTCTTTCTATCGTAGCATCGGGAATAATATCGTCGTCAAGTTTTACATAAGGCGGCCTGCTGTTTTCAAGCAAACATTGCCCAAGGCAAATGTTGGCTGTAATATTTACTCTTTCACCGTATTTTTGGTGAACGGTATCAACAAGCTTGTCAATATGTGCCGCCGCGCCCATCGTATAACAACTCGTACCCATACAGACCACCAACTCAAACTTATGCTTGACGCCTGTGCCGGAATCCGTCGAATGCCCGTCAGCCATTTTTCCTTCCCCATTCACAGTTTTTCAGAGCATTTCAACTCAGCGTTTCCCTATATATATTGTACAGAGACTTTTTTTATATACCGTTCTTCCAGAACTTTGGCGATTTTTTTTATGATATTTTTACGAAGCTCAATTTCCACGGGAAAATTCGGATCATAGTGCGTCTGATTCAATTTCGCGCCGACCATAAAATTTATGCAGTCGCTTTCAAGAAAAAACTTAACCAACTGCCCGGCCGCATCAGCCGGAATCGCCGCCTCGGCACTTTCCAGATATTCACCGGCGCGGGTCAGGGTAAGGATACCCTCGGTCACCAGATCGACCCCGGCCATGTACGATGCGGGCGGAACGGAACCGGAAGATAGGGAAATCCGGCTCTCAACAGGAATGTCCAGTTCCCGCGACAGGATATTGGCGGTCGTTCCCCCGCAAATCGCCTTTTTTCCCTTGAAACTTATAAATAATTTCGCGTACTGACGATCTTTTTCCTCGTGGTAGGGCGGGCCTGTCAAGACCAGCGACTCCCGCGCTTTCCGGCAATACAGAGAAACGGCGGAAATATCGTCCAAGGCTTTTTGATCGACCTCCGCCTGTTGCGCGTAATCCGCAATATGCCGGGACAGACCCCGGCCGGAAATATCCGGCGCGTCCTCAAGCTTCTTCAGCACACAGTCGATCAGACCCTCGCGCCGCAAGCCGAATTTCATGGCGGGAGAACCGAGCCCCGCTTGGGTTACGCCGTCGGAACAAAAAATCAGCCGATCCCCCAAGGCAAGCTGTATGCTGTAAATCTGCATTTTCCTGTTGGGAAAGGCCTTTGAGGAAATCACCCCGCAGGCGGGACTCAGGACTGCGCCGCTGCGAATCCAAAGGAATTGAGGATTGCCTTCTTCGACAATGCGCGCCGCTCCCGTCTCGCTGCAATCTATGGCGGAAAATGTGGAATAACTTATTTTTCTGACACGGCAGACCGGGAGTGAATTCATAACCGTTTCACAGGCGCTTTGGATATCCGCGCCCGTTTCGATGAATTTCAGCAGCATGGTGGAGGTCATGCACGACAGGATACTGGCCTTGATTCCGCTGCCGAGACCGTCGGAAAGTACCGCAATCATCCTTCCCGATGTCCGCTTTGAAAGAAAATAATCTCCGTAGGCGTTCTCGTTATATTTTTTATGCCGGGCGGAACCGATGTCAATGAACATTATCGCCTTTCCCGTCGCTTGCGCCGTAATCCCTGGCGATGGAGTTCAGGAGAGTTTCCGTTTCAACCATGTGCTCGCCGAGGAGACAGGCGATCTCCTGGACGATGGAGACATTTTTGGAAATAACTTCACGCGCCCTCTGCACGATTTTTTCTCTGTTTATTTCCGTCCGGGTCACATCCGTTATGATGGCGCCCACAAGGGCGCCCGGCTCGATGGTGAACGCCGAAATATTGTACAGTCTGTCGTTGACGGGGAAATGTTCCCTGCTGATGTCCCGCCCCGTGTTCAGCGCCGACATGATGACATCGGAGAACTCTATGATCCTGTCCAGGGCCGTGCCTTTCAGGCCGTCCTGCCGCGATGCGAAAAATTCGTAGCTGTCGCCGCAAAACCTCCTCATGAACATGTCGTTCGCCTCAAGAATGTTCAGATCGCTGTCCGCTATGACGCTTGCGGAAGGCATGCAGCGGAGCATAGCATCGGCTTTTTTCATGGCGATTTTCCGCATATAGGAAACGCACATGGAAGGTTCGGCCTCGCCGGAAAGCAGAGCCTTCGCCAGATCCCTACATGCGGGGTAACCGCAGCCGCCGCAGTTCAATTCATCATCCACGCTGCATTTGCCGATTTTCTGCATCGCCTGGGCAATGTCCTCCAGTGAATACTCCCGCGTCTCTATGGGCGTTGACTGATAGATTTCTTCCACGACAGTTTGTGCCTGCAACGGAATTTTTTCTCTTTTATAAATTTTTTCCAAAATACCGGAGGTGATATTTATGACCGCCTTGTTGCCGGAAATTCCCGGACCGTTCACACAGCCGCCCAGGCATGCGAGAGCTTCTATAAAGATTTTTTTATTGATTTTTTTTGAATTGAAAGATTTTAAGGCTTTATCAAACATTTTAAGAGAGCTGATGGTCATCATATTGATATCATCGTGGATGCCGACCTGTTTAATGGTTTCGTTCATCCCTCCCTCAATAGGATACAGGGCGCCTTCATGGGAAAATTCAGGCACAAAGCCGTCGTCTTCCGTCGTATCAAGCCGGCTCTCTTCCATGTCGCCGAATTCTTCTTTTATCCAATGCTGCAGTTCTTCAAAGGTCAACACGGTATCTATCAATTCCGGGTGATTGTGCGCTTCGGTTTTTTTTGCGACGCAGGGCCCGATAAAAACAACGCGGATATCCTGCCCGTATGTGTCTTTCAACATTTTCGCATTGGTAAGCGCCGGAGAAGCGAGGGGGACAATATTGCCGGTGAATCGCGGGTTATACAGGCGCACATGGTCTACAATGACCGGGCAGGCGCTGGAAATATACAGTTTCTGTCCGCCTTCCCTCAGGATTGCGGCCGTTGCGACAGAAACTTCCTGCGCTCCGAGCGCCGTTTCGCCGACGCCCGTGAACCCCAGTTTTTTCAACAGCGCGACCATCACGGCGGCCGGATATTCAAAAACCCCCGCCCAACTCGGCGCAAGCGACACAAAGACTTTTTCCCGCCGGCCGAGCAGCGCTTTTACCCGGCCGACATCATTGCGGATGCGTTTGGCATTTGAAGGGCAGGCGCGGACGCACCGGCCGCAGGACAGACATTTGCCGCTCAAAACAGACGCATGCCCGTCTTTTATCTGAATGGCCTTTACAAAACATTCCCTGATACACCTGTAACAGTCGTGGCATTCATTTTTTAAGGTATACACGGGGAAAAGCGTGTTCATCGCGGCAAGGCCCTCCGGGCGCGGTCAATACTTCAGCGCAGCATGCCTCTCAGGATATTGAAGGCTTCGGGTATGCCGCCGGGGTTGCCGCCGCCGGCCTGAGCCAGATCCGGCCTGCCGCCGCCGGAACCGCCTATGGCGGCGGCGGCATCCCTGATCAGGGCGGGAGCCGTGAAACGGGAGTGCAGGTCGCGCGACACGGCGAGCAGCATGTGCGTTTTGCCGCATTCTTCTTCCATCGCCAGACAGATAACGCCCGAGGGCAGCTTGGAGCGCAGGTCGTCCATGAGTTCACGCAGGATTTTGACGGTAGGCGCGAAGCTGCGGTAGGCGAGAAATTTAACGCTGCCCAGGTCTTCCACCTGGTCCATGATGTTTTTCCCGGCGTGGGCGGCGGCATGGGCTCCGGTTTTTTGCATGTCGCGGCGCAGGGTTTTCACCTCTTCCAGCACGGCCCGAATGCGCTGGGGCAACTCCCCGGCCCTGCTTTTCAACAGTCTTCCGGCTTCCAGCAGTTCGGCCCGCTGCTCCGTATGCAGGGACAGGGCTTTTTTGCCGGTGACGGCTTCTATGCGCCGGACCCCGGCGGCAACGCCGCTTTCCGAGAGTATGGAGAACAGGCCCGCCTGACCGGTGCGCTCCAGATGTGTGCCGCCGCAAAGCTCCGTCGATTCCCGGCCTATGCCGACAACGCGCACGCTTTCGCCGTATTTTTCTCCGAACAGGGCTACAGCCCCGGCAGCAACCGCCTCGTCGTAGGAGTATTGCCCGGTCGTGACGGGAATGTCGGCCATTATGGCGGCGTTGACGGCGCGTTCGACGGCGGCGAGTTCATCCTCGCTCACAGCGCCGGGGTGGTTGAAGTCGAAGCGCAGGCGTTCTCTGTCCACCAGTGACCCTGCCTGCCGGGCGTGGGTGCCGAGGGTCCGGCGCAGGGCGGCGTGCAGCAGATGGGTGCAGGTATGGTTGCGGGCGGCATCCAGGCGTGCGCTTTCGTCAACGCAGAGTTCGGCGACGGCATCCAGAAGCATTTCCCCGGAGGTCACGCGGATGCGGTGTACGGTCAAATCCGGCGAAGCTTTGAGCGTATCGGTCACCGCCGCTTCCCCCGTGAGGGTGCGCAGGACGCCGCGGTCGCCGCACTGCCCGCCCGAGGCCGCGTAAAACGGCGTGACGCCGGTCACGCAGAAAGCGTCGCACCCGGCGGCGGCCCGCTCGATGCGTTCGCCTTCTGTGCTCAACAACGCGATAATCCGTCCTTCGGCCCGGAGATCGTCGTAACCGGTGAAACGGGAGCGCAGGCCTTCCTCGGCCAGGGCGGCGAAGACGCAGTTCGCGTCCTGGCCGCCGGCGCCTTTCCAGCCGGCCTTGGCCCGTTTTTTCTGCTCCGCCATGTGGACGCGGAAGCCTTCCTCGTCAACGCAGAAGCCGCGTTTCTCGCTCACATCGTTGATGATGTCCAGGGGGAAACCGTAGGTGTCATACAGCTTGAAGGCCGTGTATCCGGGAATGCGCGTTTCGGCGTGTTCCTCAAGACCCGCCAGTTCGTCTTCGAGCAGGGCCAAACCTTTGTCCAAGGTCTTTTCAAAGCGTTCTTCCTCTTCCCTGATGATGCGGGAGGTGAAGGCGCGCGCGGAGGTGAGTTCCGGAAAGCCTTCGCCCATGTTGTCGGCTACAGCTTCCGCGGTCTTGTACAGAAAGGTTTTCGGCATGCCGATCAGCCGACCGAAGCGGTAGGCGCGCCGGATCAGCCGGCGCAGCACATAGCCGCGTCCCTCGTTGGACGGCATGATGCCATCGGCGGCCATAAAGGCCACGGCGCGGCTGTGGTCGGCTATGACGCGGAGGGCGGTGTCGGTGTCGTTCGTATCCGGGGCGCTTCTGCTGTATTTCACGCCCGCCAGCGCGCAGGCCGTGTCGATGATGTTGCGGAAGATATCCGTGTCGTAATTGGAAAAAACGCCCTGGCACACGGCGGCGATGCGCTCCAGACCCATGCCTGTGTCGATGCTCGGGCGGGGCAGAGGCTCGCGTTTGCCCGAGGGGCTTTCGTTGTACTGCATGAAGACCAGGTTCCATATTTCCAGAAAGCGGTCGCAGTCGCAGATTCCTATGCCGCAATCCGAACCGCAGCGCATGTGTTCGCCCTGATCAATGAGGATTTCCGAACAGGGGCCGCAGGGGCCGGAGTCGCCCATGCGCCAGAAATTATCCTTTTCGCCCATGCGGATAATGCGTTCCGGGGGGACGGAGCTGTGCCTGCTCCAGAGATCGGCGGCCTCGTCGTCGTCCTCGAATACGGTGACGTAGAGCTCGCCGGCGGGCAGACGCAGTTCGCCGGTGATCAGTTCCCATGAGAATTTTATGGCGTCTTCCTTGAAATAGTCGCCGAAGGAGAAGTTGCCCAGCATTTCGAAGAAGGTATGGTGCCTTGCCGTTCTGCCCACGTTTTCCAGGTCGTTGTGTTTGCCGCCCACCCGCAGGCATTTCTGGGCTGAGACGGCGCGGGGGGAACGGGATTTTTCCAGGCCCTGAAAGATTTTTTTGAACTGCACCATGCCGGCGTTGGTGAAAAGCAGCGAGGGGTCGTCACCGGGAATCAGGGAGGATGAGCGGACGATCTCATGCCCGCGATCCCGGAAGAAGGAGAGAAAAAGGCGGCGTATTTCGTTGGTGGCGAGCATCAGTCCGCTCCTTTGTCTGATTGCAAAAATAACAATGTCGTTTTTATGATTATTTTTGCAGGATCATCGGCTGAAAAACGCGCTTTTCAGCCGATTCACGCCGCCTTGTTCGATTTCCGGATAAAATTGCGTGCACTTTTTATCCGCCGGCTGCGGCGCAAAGCTTTTCCGGTTTTGTCGTGCCTGCTTTTGCGGACAGGCGCACGTCATTCGTCCGCGCCGGCTGCGGGCGCAAAGTCGCCCGTTTCTTCTTCCAGATCGTTTTCGGCGCGGGCCAGCGCTTCGGGGTTCATGCCCAGGTGTTCGACAAGTTTGCGCTCTATTTCAAGGCGCAGTTCGTCGTTTTCTTCCAGCAGGAGGCGGGCGTTTTCCTTGCCCTGTCCCAGCCGTTCTTTGCCGTAGGAGAGCCAGGCTCCGCTTTTTTCCACGATTCCGGCTTCCACGCCGAGGTCCAGGAGTTCCCCCGTGCGGGAAATGCCTGTGCCGTACAGTATGTCGAAAACGGCCGTGCGGAAGGGCGGGGCGACCTTGTTTTTGACGACTTTGACGCGGGTACGGTTGCCGTAGACTTCTTCCTTGTCCTTGAGGCTCTGAATTTTGCGGATGTCCAGGCGAATTGTGGCGTAGAACTTGAGGGCATGGCCGCCGGTCGTGGTTTCCGGGTTTCCGTAGCCTCCGGGCATACCGCCGATTTTCATGCGTATCTGGTTTATGAACATCACCGCCGTGCGCGATTTGTGTATGGAGCCGGTCAGCTTGCGCAGGGCGTGGCTCATGAGTCTGGCCTGGCCGCCCACTTGGGTTTCGCCCATGTTGCCTTCCAGTTCGCTCTGGGGAATGAGCGCGGCCACCGAATCTATGACCACCAGGTCCACGGCGCTGGAGCGAACCAGAAGGTCGGCGATTTCCAGGGCCTGTTCGCCGAAATCCGGCTGGGAGATCAGCAGTTCGTCGGTGTTTACGCCCAGACGCCGGGCGTAGCTGATATCCAGGGCGTGCTCGGCGTCTATGAAGGCGCAGGCCCCTCCCAGTTTCTGGGCTTCGGCGATGACGTGCAGGGTGATGGTTGTTTTGCCGGACGACTCCGGACCGTAAATTTCGGAGACCCTCCCTCTGGGAATGCCGCCGACGCCCAGTGCCAGATCAAGGCCGATGGAGCCTGTGGGGATAACGGGAATATTCGCATGGGTTTTATCGGAAAGCTTCATGATGGCGCCGGTGCCGTGCCGTCTTTCAATGGTCGCAAGGGCCGCGGCCAGAGCTTCGGCGCGCATATCCTCGGGGGCGGTGGCGGGTTTTCTTGCCATAGTGCCGGACCTTCCTGCCGGATTATACTGTGAGGTTCTCTCCTATCAGAAGGAGGAGGCAAAGTCACCCTGTTTGTCGGGCGCTCTCCGCGCAATTGCCCTGACGTAGTTGTGAAGTGCAAAGCGAATCAACAGATGCGGGGGAGCTGTTCCCCTTCGGGCATGCTCAACAACCTGCGTCCGCCCAGGCGAGTGTGGAGGATGACCTGTCCGGTCTTGCCGTCCGCGCCGGAGGGCGCGATTTCTCCTATACAGGCGGCATCGCGGCCTTCGGGGAAGCGGCGCATGGCATTCAGGGCGGCCTCGGCCCTGTTTTGCGGCAGGATGCAGACGAGTTTGCCTTCGTTCGCCAGATACAGGGGGTCCAAGCCGAGCACCGAGCAGCCCGCGGCAACGCTGTCCCGCACCGGGACGTCCGCTTCACGCACAAGGCAGACAACAGCGGAGCGGCGGGCGATTTCGTTCAGGGTCGCGGCCAGCCCCCCCCGCGTCGGATCGCGCAGGACGTGCAGATCCCCGGCTTCGCGCACCAGGGCTTCGACCATGCGGTTCAGGGGAGCGGAATCACTGCGGATGTCGGAAAGCGCGTGCAGACCGCCGCGCAGGGCCGTCAGCGCAAGGCCGTGATCGCCCACGCAGCCGGAAAGCAGCACGGCATCGCCCGGAGCGGCCCGCGTGCCGGACGGCGCGGGGTCGGCAATGACCCGGCCTATGCCTGCGGTCGTGATAAAAATTTTGTCCGCCGTGCCGCGCGGGGCCACTTTGGTGTCTCCGGTCACTATGCGCACTCCGGCGGCTGATGCCGCATCGGCCATGCTTTGCGCCAGCCGTTCAAGCAGGGGAAAGGGCAGACCTTCTTCCAGAATGAAGGCGCAACTCAGATAGAGCGGCACGGCCCCGAGCATGGCGACATCGTTGACCGTCCCGTGTACGGCCAGACTGCCTATGTCCCCGCCGGCAAACTCCACGGGGTCGATGATATAGCCGTCCGTGCTGAAGGCCAGCGGGCCCCGGATTTCGTCGAGCAGGGCGGCGTCGTCGTCGCGTACCGTTCCTTCCGGGGCGGTGAAGCGGCTCAGAAAGACCTCGCGGATCAGGCGGTGGGCAGCTTCGCCGCCGCCGCCGTGGTCCAGAAGGACGCGTCCTTGTTCCATGCAGGGATCCTTTCCCCCGGGCGGCGACGCTTCGCGCTTACACCGCCTGAGTACTTTCAACTTTGGAAGGCTCTAAAAAGCCGATCTGTCGGGCAGGCCTGATTTCGCTTCCGGTCACCCTTTTTCAGCGTTTTTTGATCAGCTCTTCGGCCAGTTGCTGCGGAACACGCTCATAATGGTGGAACTGCATGGTGAAGGTGGCGCGTCCCTGGGTACGCGAACGCAGGTCCGTGGCGTAGCCGAACATTTCGGCCAGGGGCACCTGTGCGCGTATGCTCTGTGAACCGGGCCGGGCTTCCATGCTCTGCACTTTGCCGCGCCGGCTGTTCAGGTCGCCCATGACCTCGCCCACATAATCGTCGGGTGTGACCACTTCCACATCCATGACCGGCTCAAGCAGCAGGGGTCCCGCCTTGCCCAGAGCTTCCTTGACGGCCATGGAACCTGCTATGTAAAAGGCCTGTTCCGAAGAATCCACATCGTGGAAAGAGCCGAAGACCAGGTTCACTTTCACGTCCACGGTGGGGAACCCGGCCAGAACGCCGTTTTTCAGCGCGTCTTGTATGCCTTTGTCCACAGGGGGGATATATTCCTTGGGAATGACGCCGCCGGTGATGCTGTTGACGAATTCGTAGCCTTTCTCCGGGTTGGGCTCGATCTCGATGACGACATGCGCATACTGGCCGCGTCCGCCGGACTGCTTGACGTGCCTGAGATCGGCTTTGGAAGCCTTGCTTATGGTTTCGCGGTAGGCCACCTGCGGTTTGCCCACATTGGCGTTGACATTGAACTCGCGGGTCAGGCGGTCCACGATGATTTCCAGATGCAGTTCGCCCATGCCGGCGATCAGGGTCTGGCCGGTCTCCTCGTTCCCCTTCACCCTGAAAGACGGGTCTTCCTTGGCCAGCTTGGACAGGGCGGCGGAAAGAGCGTCCCTGTCGGCCTTGGTTTTGGGCTCAATGGCGACCTCAATGACCGGCTCGGGGATATCCAGGGATTCCAAGCGTACCGGGCGGCCCGGATCACAGAGCGTGTCGCCGGTCGATACCTGTTTCAGCCCGACCACGGCCACGATATCGCCGGCTCCGGCCCACTTTATTTCCTCGCGTTTGTCGGCGTGCATCTGCAGCAGGCGGCCGATGCGTTCCTTGCGCCCGGTGTTGGCGTTCAGGACGCCCATCCCGGACTCTATCATGCCGGAATAAATGCGGAAAAAGGACAGATGCCCGACATAGGGATCGGAAAAGAGCTTGAAAACCAACCCGGCCAAGGGCTCGGCATCGTCGGCGCGGCAGACGATGCTTTTTTCCTCGTCATCGGGAGAGCGGCCTTCTATCTGCGCGACATCCTGAGGGGAAGGGAGATAATCCACCACGGCATCGAGCAGGGGTTGCACGCCCATGTTGCGGAAGGCCGAGCCGCAGAGTATGGGTACAATTTTGCGGGAAACGGCGGCTTTGCGGATGCAGGAGCGGAGTTCCTCGTCGCTGAGGGCTTCCCCGCCGAGATACTTGTCCAGCATTTCTTCGTCTTCTTCGGCGAGGGCGTCCAGAAGGGCTGTTCTGTGCAGTTCATATTCGCCCCTGAGTTCCGCGGGGACGTCGGTGACGGTGAATTCCGCGCCTTTGCTGGCCTTGTCGAAAAATATCGCCTTGCCCGTGATCAGGTCCACAACGCCCGCGAACTTGTCTTCGCTCCCGATGGGAATCTGTACGGCTACGGCTTTGGCCTTGAGGCGATCGCGGATCATCTCCAGGCAGCGCTCGAAGTTCGCGCCCATACGGTCCATTTTGTTCACGAAGCAGATGCGGGGCACCCCGTAGCGATCGGCTTGGCGCCAGACGGTTTCCGACTGCGGCTCAACCCCGGCCACGGCGTCGAACACGGCTACGGCGCCGTCCAGAACGCGCAGGGATCGTTCCACTTCCATGGTGAAATCCACATGCCCCGGCGTGTCGATTATGTTCAGGCGGCAACCGCGCCAGAAACAGGTGGTGGCGGCGGAGGTGATGGTGATGCCGCGCTCCTGCTCCTGCTCCATCCAGTCCATGACGGCTTCGCCTTCATGAGTTTCGCCGATTTTATGGGAAACCCCCGTATAAAAGAGGATGCGTTCCGTGGTCGTGGTTTTGCCGGCGTCGATGTGGGCCATTATGCCGAAGTTGCGCTGATCGGCAAGGGGGGTTTTACGGGACACAGTATTCTCCATAAAGGAACTATAGTATAGTACTGTTGATAGTCTATGTTGATTACAACTAAAACGCCGTTTTCACAGCCGGCGCGCTACGGTGCGCGCCCCGGCCGGCAACGGCGTTTGCCGCCGCACGGCAGCAAAAGTACGGTCCGGGTTACCAGCGATAGTGGGCAAAGGCTTTGTTGGCCTCCGCCATGCGATGCGTATCCTCGCGTTTTTTTACGGCCCCGCCGCGGCTGTTGAAGGCATCAAGAAATTCGGCGGTGAGTTTGCCGGTCATGTTTTTTTCGCCGCGGGCGCGGGCATGGTTGATCAACCAGCGTATGGAGAGGGATATCTGACGGTCGGGGCGCACATCCATAGGCACCTGATAGGTCGCGCCGCCGACGCGGCGTGCCTTGACTTCCTGATGCGGCTTGACGTTGTCCAGGGCTTTTTCAAAAGCCCGCAACGGTTCCTCGGAGGTTTTTTCACCGAGCGAGGACAGGGCGGCGTAAAAAATCTTTTCGGCTACGCCTTTTTTGCCGTTGTACATCAGCCTGTTGATGAAACGGGCGACCAGACGGCTGTTGTAAATGGGATCGGGAAGAATTTCTCTCTTGGGAACGGGACCTTTGCGCGGCATTCGGCATCTCCTTGAAAAACGAGCCTACTTCGGACGTTTGGCGCCGTATTTGGAACGGCTTTTGCGGCGGTCACCGACGCCGGCGGCGTCAAGCGTGCCGCGTATGATATGATAACGCACGCCGGGGAGGTCTTTTACGCGTCCGCCGCGGATCATGACAACGGAGTGCTCCTGCAGGTTATGGCCTTCACCCGGTATGTACGCCGTGACTTCCATGCCGTTGGTAAGACGCACGCGGGCGACCTTGCGCAGGGCCGAATTGGGTTTTTTCGGCGTGGTGGTATACACGCGCGTACATACGCCGCGCCGTTGCGGGCACGCCTGCAGAGCGGGGGTCTTCCTGCGTTTCAGAATGGCCTTGCGCTCTTTGCGTATGAGCTGGTTGATGGTGGGCATCATCTCCTCCGGATATACAAACAAAAATTCAGGCCTGCCCGCGGGAATACCCTTCCGGTCGGGGAGAGGTACATAGTCCGTAACCGTATCCCTGTCAAGAGAAGAAAGGCTTTATCGCTCAAAAAAAGCAATTCGGTTTTGAAACGCTTCCCCCCGGCGTTCAGTGCAGCTTTTTGAAATGCTCTGATTTTCGCGGGCGGCGCGGGGTGATCCCTGCGTCATTGCCCGCGGGTCCGGAAAAAAGCCGCGATACATTCCGCGTCTTTCTTCCCGGCATATACGCCGATTTCGGCATCGCCCCCCGAACAGACGAAATGATTGTCTTCCAAGCTTACGTATCCGGCGGAGAGCACCCGCGCGTAGGGGAGCTGCTCGCGCATGTCGAGATGGGACACGCGGTCGGGGAAAAGAAAGGGGACGGGTTGCCCGGCAAAATCTTCACAGAGTATATATTTCATGGCGCTTCGAATCAGCCTTTTACGCTTGAGATTGTCGCTTACGGCGGACAAAGCCCACCTGCTCCAATCCTGCGGCAAGGATTTGCCCGCAAATCCTTGTAGAGCGGATACACTTTTTCAAAGTTGATCTGCCCTACTGATATTTAAATGAAGCAGACATAAAAGGCAATGATTTTTTGGGAAGATTTCGCTCCTTCAACACGAAGAACGCGGCAATGTCGAGGACAGAGCGCGCTGTCGGTCCCATAATCCGCCACGGCCTGTCGTTCCGAGGTGCAGTCGGAAGGCCTGTAAGCATTGCCGCACAGCGTATTGTCATTCTGAGCCGAAGGCGAAGAATCCATCTTGGCGCCTTGAAAAAACAAAACCCCGAAGATAGATTCTTCGCTACGCTCAGAATGACAGGACAGAAAGCGTGGTGGATTTAGAGCATTTCAAAATTGAGAATGCTCTAAAAGGCATGGATTGCCGCGCGGCTTCGCCGCTCGCAATGACAATCCCCTGTGCAATGACAACTCACCGGCATTCATGACAACTTTCTG
>JAISRC010000091.1 GCA_031273845.1 Desulfovibrio sp. | reverse complement strand
GCGTCCGTGAGCGTCAGATCCACGCAGGGCGCGCGGAAGGGGTTGACACGCATGCTCAGGGTCATTTTGGGCAGGATGCCGGGGATATTGCGCAGGTCATACTCTTGGCGTCCGTATCCGCGCAGGGTGCGCGCCAGAACCAGATTGTGCGGTACCGTCACAGGCATGGGACCGCTCATCGCCAGATCGCGCAGGGCCTCCGCGGATGCCGGGATACGCAGTTGCTCCTCGGTGATTGTGCGCCACATGGCATGCCGGGTGCGTTTGTGGCGGGAATGCTCGACGGTCAGGTTGTAGGCTATGCGCCAGTTGTCAGCCTGGGCGTTGAGATCCGCCAGACTGCCGACGGTATACATGCGCAGACGGCCCTCGAACTGTGTTTCAACGAGGTTCTGCGCCTGCTCCACCTGACCCTTGGCGCGGGGGTTGCCTACAGTATGCAGTGCAAGTTTGATATTCAGCGCGTCAAACAGAGACCGCGACGGACCGCTGCGCACGCTTGAACCTTTGTCCGCCATGATGATATGCGGCACTCCGTACAGGCAGTCGTTTTCTGTGCCGCCGCGCCTGCACATGGTTTCGATGATCGCGTCCAGCAGGTGGGCCGTATCTTCCGCGCCCTGACTGTAACGCAGGAAAAACGCGCCGCTGTAGTGGTCCGTCACAACCCAGCGGATAACCTTTTCGTTTGCCGCTTCAGCCATTGCAGCCGGTTTGTTTTTATATATCTTTGCATCATCAATGACATGAACTTTGCCTTTCGGCAGATAAAACACCGTGCAGACCGAGGCGTCCACCTGCCAGCACCAGTTGGGGTGCGGGCTTTGCATCTCTATGGCGGGCTTGCCGCGTTTAAGCTGTTCGGGGTGGCAGCCGTGGCGCTTGGCTATGCGGGCTACAGTCGATGGATCGGGCATCACTACCTCGCCGGTTTCAGGGATGATTTTGCAACCGTTGCCGTCCGCTTCCAGAATCTTACAGGCGGTAGTCAGGGGCAGGGTCTTCTTGCCGTTGGCGCGCGTCGCTGTATGCACCATGCCCCCGGCCAGACGGGCGAGTTCCCGGGGGACGCAGGTTGTGCCCTTGTCCGCCCGGTGTTTGCGGCCGCTGGTCCAGCCGTATGCCGCAAGGCGGCGGTAAACCGTCTGTGCCGACAGCCCGAGCAGTCGGGCCGCATCCGTCACCATGCCGCGCCGATCGCCGTGCGGGGCGGCGTTCAGCCGGTCCCGCAGGCCCAGGATGTATTCGACGGACGCGCCCATACGATTATGACCCGGCCTGGTCCGCGGCGGATGGAGCAGCCGGGTTGCCCGCGCCGTTGGACCCGTCGGGCAGGTGCTTGTTAAACCAGTCAGGGTAGACAAGGTGCTCAAAGTCGATTTTCCACTCGACCTGAGTGGCAAAAAGGTCCGCCAGTTCCTGGGCCGCGAGGTTGGCCGTGCTCTCCAGTTCCCCGCGCGTGTGCGGGGTGAGGCCCTCAAGTTCAAGGGCCGCGTTGAGCGTTGTGAAAAACTTGATGCCGGAGCCGATCAGCAGACCGAAAGCATCGGCGATCTCCCGCATCGCTTCCGTCTGCCGCGCTATGGCAAGCTCCCCGGCATCGTCCACGGAAAGGCTCGTCAGTTTGAGTATTTTTGTTTTCGCCTCATCCAGCTTCTCGTTTTTTTCCTTCAGCAGCTTTTCACGAGCCTCAAGCGTGGCGTCTTTTTCCTTCAGTTGCTCTTTGAGCTTGGATTTCTCGACAAACTGTTCTTCCAGAAGATCTTTCAGGGCTTCGGGATCGTTCGACAGAGACTTGATTTCCTCCCGATCATCTTCGGGCAGGGCACGCAGGGCGCGGAGCTGGCGGTAACCCAAGCCTATCTGTTGAGCCGCATTCATGAATGCTTCGCCGAATGCTGCAATATTTTGGAGGTCTTCATCAACTTTTCTGCGCGAAGTACCCATTGCCTCGCACAAGTCTTCAAAGGTATTGACAACATAGATACTGCCGTCCGCCTGCGGCACTCTCAACCCTTTATATGACTTGCTTTCCTTCATCTGCCTGAGCAGAATCAATCGGCCTGTGGTACTGAATGTTTCCACGGCCATAAGAGACTGTATCTGTCCGATGATTTTAGCGCACTCGAATTGCCGCGCGGCCATGCTCTCGGCCAGGGCTATGGCCTTGCGGTCCATATCAAGCCCCTTTTCCAGCGTTTCCAGAGTGCCGGGATCAATGGCGGCGCCGCTTGCCGGCCCTCCCGCATGATTGGGAGATTCGGCCGTTTCAAGCACATCGGGCGCCGGCGCGTCTTTCGGGACAATCTCCATGCTTCCGTCAGGCGATGTGAAAACGGCATCGCCGCGATTCAGGGCATTGGTGATAGTCTGCAATTTTTCCTGAGTGGCCTGATATGCCGCATAGTCAGGATCAGACAAATTCAGTTCCTTCTGCGTTTTCGGTTTTTTTGCCATATCATCCTCCATAGCGAATGGCGGCGACGCCGATGTTGCGTTCCGTCTCCGCCATGCGGTTTTGAATTTTTTCAAATTGTAGTGTGTAGGCACGGGCAATGGCCAACAGTTTGACCGAGCTTGTCCAGCGGCCCGTATCCAGCTTTCTGATCCAGCCCAATTCATACAGCAGCGTCAGATCGCGGCAGATATTTGCCTCGCTTGTGCTTACAGCCTCCGCAAGCTCCTTGTTGCTCATGCCGTCCATGAACCGGCAGGCGAGCATCTCTATTATTTTGAGTGCGCGGCGCGCGGAGCCGTTTTTCATGCCGCATCTCCTCCGCCGGCCGGGCCGTTGAGCGCTTGCGTTAAAGCCCGGGAAGGTGTTAAAGGGTTAACGCCGGACATTTTGATAACTCCTTTTGTTTTGGGCGGGGTCAATGCCCCGCCCGACCTGTACAAGCCGTAAACAGAGAGGGAAACATGCCGCAACGCCTGACCGAAGATGAGCGGGACGAAAAAAACATTGCCGCCCTTGATGCTATTATCCATGAAGACGAACAACGCATGGACGCCTTGGGACGTCTCACCCTCGTCCTGCTGAGAGAGAAAAAAGAGATCACCCTTGATTCCCTGATTGAGAATTGTCACCGTTTTCGTGAAGATCTGGGGAAACAGCGCAAGCCCGAAGCTGATCCCAGATGGACGGTTCTTCCTTCCGTGATAGAAATGCTGGAGGACTTGAAGCGAAGCAAATAAGCGAGCATACAAAAATTTCCCGCCACGTTTGTTCCGGGTCATCAGTTGCCTTGACAAACGCGCGGAGGAGCGATTCCGGATTTGAAAAAAGCAGGTTGCATCGCGCATTGTAAAGTGTGCCGGCAACCGTGCGAAAGCCGTCTTTCTTAATCCACGCCTTGAGAATATCTTCCGCCGCAATCCGCCCTTGTGAAATTTCTGTATTCATGTCGGTTATGGTCTTACTCATGGCATACTCCTTTGGAGTTTGTGTTTTACGAGGCCGTTCGTGTAGCCGCGCTTTTTTTATCGTTGCCGGGCAATGCGCGATTGCGCTTGTTCATGCCGCGTCCCCCGCCCTGTTCTGCTCCTGAAAATCCCTCAGTAATTCGGCGCTCAGGTTGTCCATATTCTCAAGGCCGCGAACGCGCTCTACGTCGCATTCAATATCCTTGAGAATATTCCCCAGGAATATTTCAAGATCGCCGTTTTCCCGCTTTTTCAGTTCACGCAGTTTATCCACGGACTGTTGCAGGCTTCTCGCAATGCTCATGACACGTTTCTCCGATGTTTGAGGGTTCAGGCCGCTCTGTTTTGCGGATAAAGAAGTGCCGTCGGGCAGCCGAGGTCATCAAGCTGTTTAAGCACGCGATGGTGATTGCGCACGCCCCTGATGGTGTCGCTGACCACGCATTTCCGTGTCCGCGCCATAACGGCAATGTTGGCCATGTTCAGTCCCCTCGCCGCGAGCCAGCGCCGGATAAGCCAGGGGTCGCGGCCCTTGCCGCTGCCCCGCTGCACAATAGTAGCCGGGGTAATCATCACAGTTCCTCCTTGAGTTGTGTTTCCAGGCGGCGGGCCTCGGCCGCGGCGCGCTGGATGGTGAGCTTCTTCTCCGCCAGATCGCGGAGCTTTTTGTCCTTCGGGGTCATGATGCCCGCGCCGTGTCCTCCGGCCCATGCCTCCAGGGGCGCAAGCGTGCCGCAGGCGTGCATGAAAACATTGACGGCCCGCGTGGGCGGGAGTTGATCGCTTTCCGGGTTCAGCCATTTTTCGAGGGTAGGCAGGCTGATGTTTTTGGCGTTGCCGCCCGTGAGTTTGCGTCCGGCTTGCAGGCTGAGGGCGTTCATACGCTCGACAATCTGCTCCCGGCTGTAGGGAGAGGCTGCGGCGGCGCGGTTCATGGAGGCTTTGAGCAAGCTGTCGAAGCCTGCGATCTGGCTGATTATCGCGTTGTCCGCGTCAAAAAGTGAAAGCTGCCTGTGCATCATCGCGCCCGTTTGTTATTTCCCGGTCCCTCTGGTATGCGGAATGAGCCGACAAACAACACACCGGAGGAGGCCGGAAATATGGAAATTGACCAGGAATTGAACAAGGTCATCCTTGCGCATCTCAGGGAACACCCCGCTCCACAGCCGTCCGGAGTATGGAGAGATTTTGCCCGGTCGAACGGCGACGAAAAAAAACTTTTGGAACACATGCTGTATCTTGAGGAACACGGACTGATCCGAAGCGGCGTTGTCCGCAGCGCGGACGGCAACCACATGGTGAACACCGGAGTCATGAACATCACGGCAAAAGGGCGGGATGTTCTTGCTGCCGACGGTGGCTTGAGCGCCGTTCTCAATACCGTAACGATCAAGATTCATGAAGATTCTCTTGAACGGATTGAACGGTTTCTTGCCCGGAACGCGCGTAATCAGAGCGAAGCTTCTGATATGTCATCTCGGCTTCGATCGCTTCCCGCCGCCGCCATAGAACATTTCTCAATGAAAATAATGGATCTGGCGATGGAGAAGTTGCCGGCGGAAGTATTTCGGTTAATTCAAAGAGCCATAGGTCCGGAGTGAAGCCTTGGGGGCCTGTAAAGCAAAAACGCGCGTACCCCGCTTTTTCGCCGAGGTATAACCAAAAATTATCCTTGCGACCGGGAACTTCAATTTCAACGCCGCGCTTTGTGGCTACAAGCGATACGATAGTGAGAGGTTGCATGCTTAAACCGTCCGCTACTTTCATACTATCCTCAACCTTTTTTTGTTTTCACCATCCGCCCTGCCGGGCTGCCGGCTCCGAACTCCACCCGCTTTCGGACGTTGACCGAGAGCCGGGGGGCGAGTATCCTGTTTGGTGCCGGGGATTTTGTTACCGTGCGTACATCCTTTCTATTCTAAAAATAGAATGAAAGTCAATATTTTTTCAGAATAGAACAGAATAATTTTATGGGCGGATTTTCAGATAGAATTAAAAGCCTTAGGGAACTCGCGGGGCTGACGACAGAAGAATTTGCTAAAATTCTTGGGATTGGGGCGGGTACGCTGAATAGCTACGAAAGAGGAAAAACAACACCCAGCGGGAAAAAACTTATTCGGATTTCAGAACAAACCGGAAAATCAATTGAATGGCTGCTTTCTGGCGCTGAATCAGAAAAAACTGGCGACACGTCGCCGGTTTTTGAAGACGTAAAAACACAACATCCTGAAAATACTACTTTACAAACAATGAAAGAGGCGACTGTCGCCGGTTTTGACCCATCGCTCTATGAAAAAATCAATACTCTCTATGAAAACAACGCCGCTCTCCTGCGCGAGATTGCGGATCTCCGCATGGAAAACGGCAATCTCCGCGTCGAGAACGAGCGCTTAAAGGCGCGTCAGGCCGTGCTGGAAAGGGAAGCCGAAGCCATGCGCGAAACGCCTAAATCTGAGGCGAAGAAAGAAATCAAAGAGCAAAACAAAAAGCCGAGTATAGCGGATAAGCCGGAGTCAGCGCTGCTTAACCGTGTGACGCTTGATGCCCTGCTCAATAAGGACCTGTAGCCGGGTGAGGATGGCGATATTAAATAAAATGGAGATACCATGATAACACTGCGCGAAATCATGATGAAGGGAATGCGGGGGCAGGAGATTCGCTTTTCTACCGGTGAAGACGTAGCGGAAGATATTTTTTTGTCATTGCCGCCGGATATGATGTTCTGGAGCCCTCCACTGAAATTGTCGGCCCAAACCGGGCCTGGGCTAGGTTTTAGCCTTATCACAGGGTATGCTATCTCGCTCTGTGCAGTAAACGACACGCTCAAGGGCATCTATGAAAATTTTCGTTTTATCAACTCTCCAGATGCGGCGCAGAAGTATGTAGAAGAATTTCTTAAGGACTCCCCCGATCCCGCATTCTTCACGATGCAAATACAATCTATGACGGATTCAAAATATCAATTGGGAGTGCAAAACCTCTTCTATCTCCTAAGAAAGGTCTGCTATGCCGCTATTCTGATAAAAGCAGACAAAATTGTGCCGGAAGGTGGCGAAATGCCGCCATCCATCAGTAGCCTTTTTGATGAGCACTACCTAAATTCATACAAAGAAAAGATTATTGAAGCCGCCTTCAAGCGACCAGAATCTAGTGAGGTTTTTAGAATTATTGAGGATGTTAATAATATATTTCAATCATTTCATATGTTTACAGTGTTGAAAATGATGGACGGGGAATCCCCCGTAGTTCGTGCTTTTGGTCCCCCTGACCGTTCAGGTTATGCCTTCCTGTTCCATGCGCATATGCTGCGACAAATTATCAAGGCTGTGAATACAGCGCTTCAGGACATTGATTTGCTATGATGGAAAATAATACGCAGACCCCAGATACAGGCAACGGTGATCAAGGGAAGAACGACTTCGAGAGAACGTGGCCCCAACGAATATTTCTTGACCCAATGGCTGCGGAATTTTGGCGAGCCCTTCACCACGGACCAATGGCTGAACGGATTGCCAAAATGGAAACTCGTATGGATCAGGTTGATGTCCAATTAAAAGAAATTAAAAACGAAGTTTCTGGTATTCGCTATTGGATTATAGGCGGAGTTGCGACTACGCTTTTGGGGATTGCCGCCACGGTGATTGCTTTTGGCTCTTACCAGAGTGGATGGTTTCAGCATTCCCTGAATAGAAACTGGGAAATATCGCTGAAAACCCTGGAGAAAATTGACGCAACCATGCTGCGCATGGAGCGTATGGATGCTGAAAAAAAATCTTTTTCCCAACAAATGTTGCCCGACATCTTTTTTAAGAAAAGCCATACCTCAGAAAAAAAAGGTACGGCTCCTCATGGACAGGACTGACGACTCGCTTGGCAAGAGCAAACGCCCGTTCAAAGAAATCAAAAAGGAATTTTCATCTCTCCGCTGCTGGATTGCCGGTTCATATGTTGCGGGTTTATTGCTGTTCATCGTTTTCATAGTTATTTACGCGCAATATGAAAAATTACAGTGGGAACATACTCTGAACGGGCATCTGGAACGCTCTCAAAAAGTGCTCGACAGCATTGACACAACCATGATGTCCAAAGAAAGTATGGACGCAAAACATAAAAGCGAACCCTAAAAAGGGTGCTCGCGCACCTGCCATGACTCAGCCCGCCTTCCCGGCGGGCCTTTTTTTTGCCGCCGCTCGTCCGTCAATTTTCGTAACAAATGTTTCCCGACTCCTCCGTAACAGGCGGCTATGCTGCCGATTATGGAGGGTCATCATGCGCAAAATAACTGAAATCATCATCCATTGCTCGGCCACCCCGCCGAGCGCGGACATAGGCGCGGCGGAAATACGCGGCTGGCATGTGCAGGGCAACGGCTGGAAGGACATAGGCTATCACGGCGTCATCCGGCGCAGCGGCGAACTGGAGTCCGGCCGTCCTATGGATCAGCCCGGCGCGCATTGCGCCGGCCGTAACGCGCATACCGTCGGCATCTGTCTCGTGGGCGGCATTCAGGACGGCAAGGGCGGCGACGCCAATCAGGACGGCGTTGTCACGGAGTTCGAGAACGGCAAAAAAGGCGTGCCGGAAGCCAACTACACGCCCGCGCAGTGGGCGACCCTGGAACGCGTAGTGCGGGATCTGCTCGTCCGGTTCCCCGGCGCGACGTTACACGGGCACAACGAATTTGCGGCCAAAGCCTGCCCATGCTTCAGTGTGCGCGAATGGGCGGAGGGCCTGGGGCTGTGAAGCTCGGACAATTTCTTGAGGACGATGCGGGAGAGCTTTCCTGTATGCGTCTCATGTGCCTGCTGGTCGATGTGTCTGTGCTGGGCGTCTGGATATGGGGCAATATCAAGGCCGGTCATTATGTGCCCCTCGGCTATGCCGAGGCCGGGCTGCTCGGCGGAGCGCACGGAGCCAAGGCGTTGCAGGGCCGCTTTGAATACGGAGGAGGCAACCAATGACTACATCCGGCAAGATCGCCCTCGCCTTGGGCATAGCCCTGGCCTTTGCCGCTTTGACCGCGCTTTTTTACCGCTCGGAACTCAATGCCGAACGGGCGGCCCACAATGCCACGCGCGCGAAATACGCAACGGAAAAAGCATGGTGGCTCACGGACCAACGCTCGGCCAACGCCACGATCAGCGGTCTGTCCCTGGAAGCAAGCTCCCTGCTGCGCAACCGGGCGGCGGATCGGGCGGCCGAAGCGGAGCGCTTTGAAATCTTCATGACTCCAAACCTGTTCGACTGCGGCCCGGCAACTGTGCCGCGGTCACCGGAAGTGTCCGCATCCGCAAAAATCGAGGTGGTAAATGACAAAACAAGCAAGGCTGCCGTTACTCATATTAACGGCGCTTTTGTGCGCGTCGGCGTGCGCGGCGAGGGACGCTGAGGTGAGTTACACCCTGCGCCGTACCGTCACGGCCTGCCCCCGGCCGGCGCCGCCGGCCCTGCCCGCGCTGGATGCCGGGAAACGGATTGAGCACCCGGCGAATCTGGCCCGGCTCACGCTGGCCGTTGATCTCATGGCAAGCCATATCGCGGATCAGGATGCCGCCCTGGACTGCTACGAAAGACAGGCGGAGGGAGGATCATGACGGATATACCTGTCTGGGTCTGGGATCATGTCCCGACCATACTGCAATGGCTGTCAACCGCGCTTGTCGCCTGGATATGGTGGAGTCTCAAGCGCACCTTCGTGACGCGCGAAGATTGCGGAAAATCGCGTGTCGATACCGAGGGAGCGATGCGGAAACAGGGGCACGACATCGAGCGCTTGCTGGAAGATGTGGAGCAGGCCCCTGATGCCGCCGATCTGCTGGCAATCAAGCTGTCTCTTGAGCGTCTGAACGGACGTTTGGACGCCATGCAGGAGCAGTTGCGCGGACAGGCTGAAGTGCTGAAAATCGTCAAGCATCAGGTGGACCGCGTCAATACCTATCTACTGGAACATGGAGTGAAATAATGAGCGGGTATGCGGATTTTGTGGCCCAGGACCGGCGTCTGGTGATCCTGCGCCTGCTGCGGGGCATAGAGTCGCGGCGGGCGAATCAGTATGTCTTGCGCACAGCCTGCAAATCGTGCGGCTATGATGAACTGGCGTCCACCATCGTCAATGATCTGGCATTTTTGCGCCGCGAGGGCCTGGTGCTGACCGAAGACTTGCCGCCTGACATCCTGCTGGCGACCCTGACCGACCTCGGCGACCAGGCCGCGCGAGGCGTTGTGCGTATCCGGGGCGTGGCCGTGCCCGCGGTGGAATAGTCATGGCCCGCCCGTCATCCGTAAGACGGCAGCCGCCGACAGTGCGTGAAGCCATCGGCGCGTGGCACCGCGAAGGCAAGACCCTGGACGAAATTCTGGACGCCCTGGACGACGCCTTTTCCGTAAAAATTTCCCGAAGCGCTCTGCACCGGCACGTCAAAGGGCTGGACAAGGTTCTGGAACGCCTCGAGCGCAGCCGCGTCATAGCCGAAGCGGCCGTGCGGCGCTTCGGGAAAGAACCTGAAAGCAAGACCGCCCGCGCGAACATTGAGCTTATGCAGGCGGCCATACAGGAGATCATGGGCGCTGAAGCGGACCCGGAAAGCGGCATGGTGATCGCCAAGCCTATGGACGCCATGCTGCTGGCGAAAGCCCTTGAGCATCTGACCAAGGCCAGCAGGCATGACGCGGAGTACATCGGCAAGATACGCGAGGCAGCGGCAAAAGAAGCAGCCGCGAAAATGGAGAAGGCCGCAAAGACCGCCATAGCCGAAAGCGCCGGGCAGCCTCTTGCGCCGGAAGCCGTGCTTGAACGTATAAGGGCCATTTACCGCGGCGAGGCATGAGCGCATGGGCGCGTCCATCCTCCACCCCTACCAGCAGCGGTACATAGACGATCAGAGCCGCTTCAAGCTGGCCATGTTCGCGCGCCAGACCGGAAAGACCTTCACCAGTACCCTGGAAATCGCTGAGGACATAGTAGCCTGTGAGCTTTCCGGCCGGCGCACCCGTTGGGTGATCCTCTCCCGCGGTGAGCGCCAGGCCAAGGAAGCGATGGATGAGGGCCTGAAGCTGCACCTGCGCGCCCTGGGCGCGGGCTTTGAGGCATACGAGTCCGACTTCCGCCTTGCGGACAACACCACGGTCAAAGCCCTGGAGGTTGTCGGCAAACACGGTAGCCGGGTCACTGCCCTGCCTGCCAATCCGGACACGGCGCGCGGCTTTTCCGCCAATGTGCTCCTTGATGAATTTGCCTTCCATGCCGACAGCCGAAAAATCTGGCAGGCCCTTTTCCCGGTGATCAGCAAACCCGGCCTGCGCCTGCGCGTAGTCTCCACGCCCAACGGCAAGGGCAACAAGTTTTACGAGCTGGTCACGAGCGAGACAGGCGGCTGGTCGAAGCACATTGTCGATATTTACAAGGCCGTGGCCGATGGCCTGCCCCGCGACATAGACGAACTGAGGGCCGGGTGCGGCGACAGCGACACCTGGGCGCAAGAATATGAACTTGAATGGCTGGACGAGGCGTCCGCCTGGTTGCCCTGGGACATGATCAACGCCGTGGAGCACGATCACGCGGGCGTCCCCGCGAACTATACGGGCGGCCCGGTATTCGTCGGCGTGGACATAGGCCGGCGCAACGATCTCTTTGTGATCTGGGTGCTGGAACTTGTGGGCGACGTGCTCTGGACGCGGGAGATCATTGCCCGCAAGCGCATATCCTTTGCGGAGCAGGATGCGGAACTGAATAGTGTGTTCAGCCGCTATCATGTCGTCCGCTGCTGCATGGATCAGACGGGCATGGGCGAAAAGCCGGTGGAGGACGCGCAGCGCCGGCACGGCACAAGCCGGGTGGAAGGGGTGCTCTTTACTTCGCCCAACAAGCTGACCCTGGCATCCATCGGCAAACAGACTTTTGAAGACAGGCGCATACGCATCCCTCTGGGCGACACTCCCTTGCGGGAGGATCTCCACAAACTGCAAAAAACCAGTTCCCCGACAGGCGCGCCGCGCTTTGTGGCGGACTCCGACGCCTCCGGCCATGCGGACCGGGCCTGGGCCTGTTTCCTCGCCTGCAATGCGGCGTTCGGGCCGGAGATGCTCATAGAGTACATGACAGCGCGGGATTTACCCGGCAAGGCGCTTGCCCCGGAACCGGAAAGCCTCCGCAGGTTGCCGGAGGATGACGCGGGCTTCCGCTCCCGCATAAAGGATCTTGCCCTATGACAAAAGACCTCGTGACCAACCCCAACGAACTCCCGGCCAAGCCGGACTATACCATACGCGCGGACGGCACGCTGGATCTGGCCGGCTATGTTGCCGAGCTTATGCCCGCCACGGACGAAGTGCTCATTTCCCTGGGCGGCAATCTGAAAGAGTATGCCCGGCTGTTCAAGGACGATCAGGTGTCGAGCCTCATGCAGCAGCGCCGGGACGCGCTCATCGCCGCCGAGTGGGTTGTGGAGCCGGGCGGGGAGGAAGCGCGGGATGTCGAGGCGGCGGATTTCATGCGCGCGCAACTTGATGCGGTGAGTTTCGACAGGGCCACGCGCAAGATGCACGTCGGCGTCATTTACGGCTACAGCGTGGCCGAGTGCCTGTATGCCCTGATCGACGGCAAGGTGTGCCTTGCGGACATACGGGTGCGCAAGCCCTGGCGCTTCGGTTTTTCGCCCACCGGCGAACTGCGGCTCAAACTGCCCACCGGAACAACCGAGCTTATGCCGCCGCGCAAGTTCTGGATATGCACCTTCGGGGCCGACGACGACGATACGCCATACGGCCGCGGCCTCGGCGCCGTGCTCTGGTGGCCGTGCTACCTCAAGCGCAACGGCGCGCGCTTCTGGTCGTCGTATCTTGACCGTTTCGGCATACCGTCAACCAAATCAACGTATCCGGCCAACGCGACGGACGAAGACAAGCGCAAGGCCCTGGAAGCGGCCATAGCCCTGCGCAACGAAAGCGCGGTTGCCCTGCCGGAGGGTTTTGACGTGCAACTGATTGAGGCCGCCGCCAAAGGATCGGGTTCGGGCGCGGGAGATTTCGCGGGCTTCCTGTCATATTGGGATGATGCCATAGCAAAAATCATCCTCTCGCAGACCGGCACGAGCAAGGTAGGGCAGTATACCGGCACGGCCGAAGTGCATAACGAGGTACGCCACGACATCCTGAAAAGCGATGCGGATCTGCTGTGCGAGTCTTTCAACGCCGGCCCCATGCGCTGGCTCACTGAATGGAATTTCCCCGGCGCCGCAATCCCGAAGGTCTGGCGGCGTGTCGAGAGCCGCGAGCGCCTCGCGGCCGGACTGGAGCGGGACAAGGGCCTGTACGACATGGGCCTGGAGTTGACGGATGACGCCATAGAAGAGCGCTATGCCGGGGAATGGCGGCGCCGCGGGCAAGAGGCGCCTGCCCTTGATCGGGCCGGGGGGAATGACGCCTCCCGGCCCCCATACTTTGCCGAGCCTGAGAGAGGGCAGGCATACCCTGAAGCGCTGGCCGGGCAGCTTGACGCCCTGAGCATGGACGCGCAGAGCGCCATGCTGGACGGCATACGCGATCTCATGGATCAGGCGCTTGCCGAAGGCGGGGATATGGCATCCTTTGCCGAACGGCTGCTGAACATCTATCCCCTGCCGAGCCTGCCGGAACTGCAAAAGGCTGTGGCCGGGGCGCTGGCCGCCGCGAAGCTGGCCGGCATGGCCGAGGCCGGCCATGCCGACTGAGGCGGTTTACAAGGCGGTACCCTTCCAGGAGGCCATCGACAGTTTCCGGAGCAAGGTGAGGTTGCCTTCGCGGCACTACACCGATGTCATGGAAAAGATGCACGCCCGCGGTTTCATGGTGGCCGGGGCCATGCAGGACGATCTGCTGTCGGGCTTTCAGGAGGCGATAAACAAGGCTCTGGCGCAAGGCGCAACCCTGGCCGAGTTCAGGGCGGACTTTGCCCGTCTGATCAAGACCCACGGCTGGAGTTACCGCGGCTCGCCGGGCTGGCGCAGCCGGGTTATATTCGAGACGAATGTGCGCACAAGCTACATGAGCGGCAAGTGGGAGCAGATGCAGCGGGTCAAGGATGAGCGGCCGTATGCCCGGTATGTTGCCATGCAGGATCGGCGCACCCGGCCTGAGCACGCGGCATGGCACGGCATGGTCGTGCCGCTTGACGATCCCTGGTGGGATACGCACTGGCCGCCCAACGGCTGGGGCTGTCGCTGTTCGGCGCAGAACGTGTCCGAACGTGATGTGGAGCGCGAGGGCCGGCAGGTGACAAGCCCGCCGCCGGACACGCCCTATACCGTGTATCTGAAAGGACCGGACGGCCCTGTGCCTGTGGAAACCGTGCCGGGTATTGATCCCGGCTGGGCCTACAATCCCGGCAAGGCCGCTTACGGCATACGCTACACGGACGCGGACAAGGCGGCGATGGAAGCGGACGGCTCATGGAAAAACCGGAAGGTCCTCACGCCGGGCACATACAAGGACTATGGATTGCCGGAGGAGTTGCCGGTACGCGCAGCCGGGACGAAGCTCGCGGCCGTGGCGGATGGTCCCGGGGATGCGCAACGCATTATGCAGAACATTCTGGGCGGGCCGGAAAAAATCATTACCGGGCCGGACGGCATGGGCGTACTGGTGAGCGCGGCTGTTCTGGCAGGACATCATCCTGAACGCAGTCCCTTTTACCCTTTTCTGCAAGAACTGATCGAAGACCCGGAAGAAATATGGATGAGCCTGGATGAGCATATCGTCACCGGGCGGGTGGAGTTGCGGAAACGCTATGTCAAATTGCTGCGGGTCGGAGAGAAAAGTCAGGCCATGTACCTGGTGGGCCAGGTGGTTAAGGGGCAGTTTGTCGCCTGGACAATGGTGACATCCTCCAATCCATCCGGATTGAACAGGCAGCGCGTCGGCAAACTGCTCTACTTCAAAGAAAAGTGAACCCCGGCAAGCCGGGGCTGAAATTCTGAGGCGTACACAAGTCGGCTGTGCCGCACCCGGCGTGGATATTCAGGGCCGCTCCCGCTCCATCCGCCTTCGTTGGGTCAAAAATACGCATTGCGAAAAAAATGTCAAGAACGCCTCTGACGGCGTTTTTCCTCTCCGGCCTGATCCTTGGCCGGATTTTTTATTTTCGTGTCTGCTGCCCCGTTCCAAAATGTTTTGGAACACATATCAGGGACAAGGTTTGACGATGCCGCGCAGTTTGCCCGCCGCAAGCCCGGATTTTCCGGGCTTTCCTTTTTTCAACAGATTTTCGTAACAACTGTTGCCCGACACGCGCGGCAAGTTTCGGCAAGGTGCTCCTTAAAGGAGGCGCCAATGCCGGAAAAACACAAAGCCCTGCACATTTTTCGCGCCGGGACGCACACAGCGTCCGACGGCCGCTCTCTCTCGTTCGCCGAGTCGGACCTCGCCGCTACGGCCAAAGCCTACAACCCCGATCTGCATGAGGCCCCGATAGTCGTCGGGCACCCCAGGGACGATGCCCCGGCTTACGGCTGGGTCCGCTCCCTTGCCGCGTCAGGGCCGCATCTTTCGGCTGTGCCCGCCCAGGTGGAACCCGCCTTTGCCGAGGCCGTGGCCGCGGGCCGTTACAAAAAGATCTCGGCCGGCTTCTATCACCCCGAATCCGCCGCCAACCCCGTGCCCGGAGTCTGGTATCTGCGGCACGTCGGTTTTCTGGGAAGCATGCCTCCGGCCGTCAAGGGCCTTGCTCCGCCGTCTTTTGCGGGCGGACAGGAGGATTTCGTGAGTGTGGAGTTCGGCGAGGAGGTGCCCGCGGGTGCGTTGTCCCGCATCGCCGGCTTTTTTCGCGGCCTGCGCGAGTACATTATTAACAAGGACGGGCTTGATGCCGCCGATGCCGCTCTTCCTTCCTGGAGTCTGGACCGGTTCCAGGAGGATGCCGCCGAAGCGCAGGCCATGCCCGCTCCCGGCCCCGCATTTGCGGAACAAACACCTGCCCGTAAGGAGACCCCCATGCCCGACATGCCCGACAAAAAAACACCGGCGGCGGCAAGCGCCCCGTCCGAAGCCCCGGATCTGACCGCCCGCCTGACGGCGCTGGAAGCGCGGGAAGCCGCCTTTGCCGAACGCCTGCGCCGGCAGGAGGCGCAGGAAGTCGTCAACGGCGCCGTCGCCGCAGGCCGTCTTACCGCCGCCCAGAGCGAGGGACTGGTCGAGTTGCTGGCCGGCCTGCATGAGGAAGCGACTATCGCTTTCGGCGAGGGCGAGGTCAAAAAAATGGTCGCCCCTGCCGCGTTTCTGCGGGACTTCCTCCAACGCCTGCCCGTGCAGGTGGAATTTTCCGAGCGCTCCGCTCCCGCTCCCGACGCATCCATAGACGGCGCCGCGCCGGAATACGTGGCCCGCCGCGCGGTCATGTACCGCGAACGTCTGTCCAGGGACGGCGTCATCATCACAACCACCGAAGCCGTAGCCGCCGTGAAAGCCGGCACGGACAAAAAGGAGAACGCATAAATGGCCAATCCGGGAACCTTCAAGACTTACAAGGCGGAGGGGGAGATCGCCCCGTACCGCATCATCGCCCTCGTCGGCGGCGCGGCCGCTCAGGCGGCGTCGGCAACGGGCGCCCTCATCGGCAGCACGGACGAACTGGGCAAACAGTCCAACGGCAATGTGGACGTATGCCTGTCCGGGCTGCCCGAAGTCGAATGCGGCGACGCAATCGACGCCGGTGATCCCGTAACGGCGGATGCTCAGGGCCGGGCCGTCGCGGCCGGGGCCGGCGACCGCATTATCGGGTTTGCGCTGGAAACGGGCGCCGCAGGCGACATCATCACTTACATCCACGCCCTCGGCTACGCCCCTGACGGGGCGGCGTCCGGGACCGCATAAGGAGGCAACATGGCTACCGCACCTTTTGTCATCATTCCGGAGTTGACGGCTATCGCCATAGCCTACCGCAACCCGTCCGACGCCTATATCGCCGACATCGTCATGCCGCGCACGCGGCCTGTGGCCACGAAAGAGTTTCAGTACGCCGAATATGACCTGTCGGCCTTTGACCGCCCGGATACGCGCGTAGGCCGCAAGGGCCGCCCGAACGAAGTGGGCAAGAGCGACAAGCTGCTTGCCGCCGCTATTGAGGACTACGGGCTGGAAGATCCGATCCCGCAGGATGATATCGACCAGGGCCGCGTCATGAAGCGCGACATCCTGGGTGAGGCCGTGGAGTACATCATGGGCCTGATCACGCTGGACCGCGAGTGCCGCGTCGCCGCCGTCGCGCAGAACGCGGCCAACTATGACGCCGCGAACGTGCTTGCCCTGGCCGGCGCCGCCCAGTTTTCCCATGCCGATTCCGACCCGGTAAACACTCTGCTGGCCGGTCTGGACAAGCCCATGCTGCGGCCGAACACCGTCGTCATGTCCGCGCCTGTCTGGTCAAAGCTGCGGGTGCATAAAAAAGTGCTGGCCGCGATCTATCCCAACGGCACGGGCGGCATGGTGAGCCGCGAGCAGTTCGCGAGCCTGCTTGAGATCAAGACCCTGGCCGTCGGCGCGGCCTTTGTGAATACGGCCCGCAAAGGGCAGGCTGCAACCCTTGCCCGGACATGGGGCAACAACATCTGCATGCTGCACCTTGATCCCTCGGCGTCATCGCAGAAAGGCGTCACCTGGGGCATGACCGTGCCCTACGGCGCGCCGGTGGGCGGCACCATCGACGATCCTTACATCGGTCTGCGCGGAGGCAAACGCGTGCGCGCCGGCGAAAGCCTGAAGGAACTGGTCACGGCCAGGGGCGCCGGCTTTCTGGTGCAAAACGTCCTGGCGGCGTAGGCGGGATCATGAAGACCTATACCGCTGTCTACGCAGTGCTGCATAACGGAAAAACCTACGCGCCGGGCGAGTCGCCGGAGCTTGAGGATGAGGCCGCCGCTCCTCTCCTGCAATGCGGCGCGATCAGGGAAAGCGGGGGAGATACGGCAGCCCCTCCCTCCGCAAACAAAAAAGGAGCGGGAGAAACAGGAACTCCTCCCGCTCCCCCCGCTCCTCCCGGCAAAGAAGGCGGGGGTGACGCCGAAACCCCTCCCGCTCCCGCGGGCAAGGCAGGCAAGGCGGACAAGACTAAAAAGGCGGGTAAATAATGTCCACGGTATACGCCGCTGCCGCGGATGTTGCGGCCCGCTACGGGGGAACCCTTTTTGCCGTCACAGGCTTTGCGCCTGATGATGACGGCAATCTCCCGCCGGAAGGCATATCGGCCCTGGAAAACGCGCTGGAACATGCCGGCAGCGAGATAGACATGGCCCTGCGCGCCCGCTACCGGCTGCCGCTGCCGAGTGTGCCGCCGGTACTGGCGCGCGTGGCCATAGACATCGCCGTGGCGGATCTCCCGCGTAACGGCACAGGGGAGGCGGACCTGTACGAGCGCCGGGCAAAGGCGGCCCGCGCCCTGCTTGCGTCCCTGGCCGCGGGGGACACAACGCTTGATCTGCCGGAAGCGTCGGGCACGGCAGCCGGGGGCGGCGTTGCCTTTTATGCGCCGGAATCCGCAATGGCCGCGAAAATGAAGGATTTTGACCTGTGAGCGATGAATCGGGGGCCGCCATCCAGTTACGGCTGAACGACAAGGAACTGAAACGCCGGGCGAAGGCGTTCGGCGCGGATCTGGACAATGCCCGGACAACGACGCTCATGCGGCGGATCGCCGCGCACGGCATCCAGTCCACAAGCAGGCGATTCGACAGGGGCGAGGGACCGGGCGGAACGAGTTGGCCCGTATCCCTGCGGGTACTCATGGAAGGCGGACAGACACTCGTGAAAATGCCGCGCCTGAAAGACTCCTTCGGCATGGAAGTAACGGCGACAAGCGCGGAATGGGGCACGAACCTGAAATACGCGGCCATCCACCAGTTCGGGGGCGTGATACGCGCCAAGAACGCCCCGGCATTGCGTTTCCGCATCGGCGGGAACTGGGTGAGCAAGCAAAGCGTGACCATCCCGGCCCGCCCGTTCCTGGGCATAGACGCCGAGGATGAAGCGGAAATCGTGACAATAGCGGTCAAATGGCTGCAAAGGCTGGTGCCGAAATGATCATTGTGCAGTTGCGCGAGGCCGTGATTGCGGCGCTGCAAAAGGCCCTGCCGGGCGTGCATGTGGCCGCCCACGGCGGCACCTTTGACGAAGCCGAGTTGAAAAACTGGGCTGTCCGTTCGCCGGCGCTGATTGTGAGCGTTTCCGATATAGGGGATTTCAATTTTTTCGGACGGACGCTCCAGGGCGAGGCAGGCGTGGGCATAGCCCTGGTGACTGCCGCCGGCAAAAAGGGACAAAGCCCCGATGCCGTGGCACTTACCCTGCTGCCGTCCGTCCTGAGGCTTATCGCCGGGCAACGCTGGAATATAGAGGGCACGGCCGGCCCGCCCGCGCAGTTGCGGGCGCAAAACCTGTACTCGGGCGCCCTCGGCGCATCGCATGCGGCCCTTTGGGGCATATCGTTCCGGCAGGCTGTTGAGATCGGCGCCGGGCTGCTGACGGCGGAAGAACTGGCGGAGTTCCTGGCCGACGAATTTTTGAGTGTGCATCTTGTCCAGGCGGCGCAGGACGGCGCCGTGCTGACCGACGACACTTTCAACGTCCGGACGGGCGAACCCGAGCCGGAGTAGCAGGGCATTTCAGCTTTGAGCTTTGAAATGCCGGGAGCAAAACAATGACGACAACCCGCGTCTATCCCGTGCCGGGCCGCGTCGTGCGGCATCCTGAAACCAATGAGCCTGTGCCGGCGGCCGGGCTGGAAGTGCCGCGCGCCGGCTACTGGCTGCGGCGCATTATGGACGGCGACCTGACGGAACATGCCCCGGCCGCGCCGGCGAAGAAAAAGAAAGAGGAGGCCCTCAATGCCGATAATGTTTAACGAATTGCCGGAAAACATCCGGCTGCCTCTGGCATACGTGGAGTTCGACAACACGCGCGCGGTGTCCGGCACGCCCACCCTGGATTACAAGGTGATGATCCTCGGACAGGCGGCGACGGGCGCTTCCGGCCCGCTCATGTCTCCCGTGCGCGTTGTATCGGCCGATCACGCGGCATCCCTCTGGGGGCCGGAATCCATGATCGCCGCTCAGTTCCGGGCGGCCAAAAAAGGCAACAGTTGGCTGGAAACCTGGGGTATCGCTCTTGCCGACAACGAGAACGGCCAGGCAGCCGCGGGCATAGTCACGCTCTCCGGCGTTCCGACCGCATCAGGCACACTGACGCTCTATATCGCAGGGCAGAAAGTCCAGTGCAAGGTCGTGGCGGGCGAAAGCGCCGCAACCCTGGCGGCGCGCTTTACAGCCGCCGTCAATGCCGATCCCTTCCTGCCCGTGTCCGCGGAGGTTGCCGCCGCAGCCGTGACTTTGACCTGCAAATGGGCGGGACTGACCGGCAACGATATAGATGTCCGCGTCGACGTTTACGGCGAGGAATTGCCGGCCGGGCTCAGCCTGACCGGCACGCCCTTTTCCGGCGGCACGGCCAATCCGGATATCGCCCCCGCTCTGGCAGTCCTGGGCGACGAATGGTGGAACGCTTTCGCGGTCCCCTATACGGACCTGTCCAACCGCGCCGTCCTCGAATACGAGCTGAAAGAGCGTTTCGGGCCGCTGAAGCAGATGGAAGGCATAGCCTATATCGCCTACAAGGGCACCATCGGGCAGACTCAGGCTTATGGCCAGAGCGGCAACAACCATCTGATCTCCTGCATGGGCACCGGCCTGTCCCCGCATCCTCCGTGGGTTTGGAGCGCCTGCGACGCCCTGGTCTCCACCTACAGCATCAGCAACCACCCGGCCCGTCCGCTGCAAACGCTCGAACTGCCCGGCATCCTGCCTCCGGCGCGCCAGGACCGCTGGCGGGCCGAAGACCGCAACCCCATGCTCTATGACGGCATATCGACGTTCACGGTCAGCCGGGACGACAAGGTGTCCATAGAAAAGCAGATCACCATGTATCAGGACAACGCCTACGGCCTGCCTGATCCGTCCTATCTGGACGTAACGACGCCCGCCACGTTGGGCTATTTCCGCTATGCTGTGCGCTCGCGCTTCACGCAGCGTTTCCCGCGCGCTTTGCTGATGGACGATTCGCAGCGCATCGACGCGGCGTCCCTGGAAGGCGCTGCCGTGGTGACGCCGAAAATAGCGCGGGCGGAAATGTACGCGCTGGCGGAAGAACTGCACGAAAAGCTCATTATTGAAGACATCGAAGGCTTCAAAAAATCGCTCGTCGTGGAACGCCATGCGGACAACCGCAACCGGCTCAACATGCTTGCCCGCCCCGATGTGGTGAATCAGTTCAACGTGCTGGCCGTATTGGCGCAGTTTATCCTGTAACCGCAACAGGCTCAGGGAGGGAATATGCCTCAGAGCAGAAATCAATGCACAGGCAAGGCGATCATCCGCGTCAACGGCAAGGAACTGCGGGCCTTTGACGATGCCACGCTGGATGTCGGCGGCGTCAAGCGCGAGGCCGTGAAAGGCTCCGGCAAGATCCACGGCTTCAAGGAAGAAACCGCGGAACCCGTGCTGGAATGCAAAATAGCGCACAAGGTCGATACCGATCTGGTGGAACTCGGCGCCATCGTGGACGCCACGGTGATTTTCGAGTCCGACACCGGCGACACTTACATCCTGCGGGACGCCTTCGTGACGGAAACGCCCAAGCTGGAAGCCAAGGACGGAAGCGTGGACCTGAAGTTTTCGGCCATAAGCTGCACCAGAATGTAACCGTGTTACACAATATGTCGAGGATATTATGACAAAGGTGCTTGATGCGACAATCGGCGGCCCGGCAGTGCCCGCAAAAGCGACGGATGCGGCGGCCATGCGGGAAGTGCCCGTATCACTCAGTCTGGGCGGCGTGGAATTTGTCCGCGCCGAACTGCGGGAACTTACGGCCGGGGACATTCTGGATGCCCAGGAAGCATCGGAAAAAGTGGTGCAGCAGCGCGACGGCACGCTGGCGCTCATAGGCTCGCCCGCGCGCATGGGGCGGGAGCTTTTGCGCCGGCGCATCGCCTGCCTGTACAGCGCGGAAGGGCAGCGGCACCAGGGGCCGGTGTCGGATGTGGAACTGTCCCGCATGAGTCCGGAAGATTTCAAGGCCGTACAGGACGCGGCCGATGCGCTTGACGTGCTGCTTGCCCTGCGCGCCGGGGAGCAGGCGGCGGCGCGGGGGCGAGTATCTGGAGGGGGCGCGGAATCTGCTGCGGGCGACCCTCTCCCTGTCTCTTACGGGCCTGTCGCCGGCGCGGGCGCTGAACCTGCCGTTGTCCAGGCTGCTGATCCTGTTGCGCGCCGCTGAGGGGCTGTATGGCAATTAAAACCTCGCTGATCATAGATCTGAGCGGCAACCTGCAAAGCCGCGCCCGGCAGATGGCCGCCTCCCTGGAAGCTATGGGCAGGCGCGGTCAGAGCGCCCTGCGCGGCATGGAGTCCGCGGGCGCGGCCATCGGCCGCAAGCTGGACACTATGGCCGGAAAATATGCGGCCATGATCGGCGGAGGCGCCGCGGCATACAAGGGCATGCAGGCGGTCAAGGCATCCGCCCAAATGGACAAGATGCTTTCCCGCGTGGCCCGCACCGCCGGGGCCACACGTGAAGAAGCCGCTGCCTTGCGGGAAGAATTGTACGCAATGGCCAAACAGACGGGGCAGCCTGTGGAAGACCTGTTGGAAGGCTTTTACGGATTGGTACAGGCAGGCCAAAGCTGGAGCGAAGCCCTGGGCACCATCAAGGCCATAAATCCGACGATGGCCGTGACCGGAGCAAGCGCGGACACCCTTGCATCTTCTATGACAGTAGCAGCCCAGGCATTCAAATTTGACTTGTCGGACACAAAAACGGCGGCGCTTATTCTTGATCAGATGACAAAGGCGGGTGATCTGGGCAACGCCGAATTGGAGGCTTTGTCCGGCATCTTTTCCCGTGTCGGCAACAGCGCAAAAAATGCCGGACTGGATTTTTCGCAGACACTGGCGCTTATAGAGCGCATGTCGCTGGTGGAAAAGAACCCGGAACGTCTTGCCACTCTGGTTGATTCGACACTGCGCCTGTTCAACAACCAACAGTATATGAAGACAGCCCAGGACACAACGGGCGTCAAGTTCTACGATGCAAACGGAGAAAGACGCGCCGCCTTTGATGTTCTGGACGATATAGCCGCCAAATACCAAAAATTTACAACTGACGCCAAGCGCGACTCCGCCTTTGCCTCCGCATTCGGCAAAACCGACCTGGATACCCAGCGCGGCCTGCGAATTTTGCTGGACAAGGGCACGATAGACGAAACACGCAAAATGGCCGGTGAAGTGGCAAACGCTTCCGGCACCATCTCGCAAGGGCTGCCGGAGGCTATCAAAAACAGCGCGGACCAGGTCGCCCGCCTGAAGGCGGCGCTCGGCGAGGCGGCGGACGAGTTCGCCCGGCCTGTCAATGACGCGATCACCCGCGGCATCAAATATCTGCTTGATGAAAAGCAGATCGGCGGCAAAGAAATGCTTGCCGGGGGCGCGGCCGCCTCCGTGCTGGGCTTCGGGGCGACCAAGCTGGCCGGCCGGGCGCTTATGGGCCTCGGCAAAAGTACTGTGGGCAATGTCCTCGGCGGCATGTCCAAAGGCGGCGGCCTCGGCGGCGTCAAGCTGCCCATGCCCGTTTTCGTGGTCAACCGGCACATGAGTCTCACGCGTGACGCCATGATCGGCGGCGGATTTTCCGCGCCCGCGGGCGGCGGGGGAATCAAGACCGCTCCAGGCGGCGGCACTGTTGCCGCGGGCGCGCGCCGGCTTTCCATGCTCGGGCGCGCCGGCAACCTCCTGGGGCGTCTGGCCGTGCCCCTAACCGTGGCGACAAGCGCACTCACAGCCGGCGCGGCGCTCATGGACGAATCGCTTACGACAGCGCAAAAAATCGAGGCGGGCGCCGAGGCAAGCGGCGCGGCTATGGGCGGATGGGCCGGCGCCGCTTTGGGCGCGGCCATAGGCTCGGTCGTTCCGGGCATCGGCACGGCCATAGGCGGCATCCTGGGCGGGCTCTTCGGCAGTCTGGGCGGCGGCGCGCTGGCGCAGGCGGCGGCGAAAAAGGTCACTGACCCCGAAGCGTCCAAGGCCATCACGGAAGGCATGCAGGAAATGGCCGACAAGTTGGGCTACAGCTTCGAGCAGGCAAGCAGCGAGTCCGTGGTCAAGGTGATAGTCGAAGGCGGCACCGGCACTGTCGTGAGCCACAGCGGCCCCGGCAATGTCGATGTCTATTCCGGCGGCGGCTATGCCTATGAGTTCTAGCCGTTTTGCCGAACTGCGGGACGCCTCCTTCCGGGGCGCGCCCTTTGAGGTGGATACGCGCGAGCTCGCCGGAGGCCGCCGTCTCGTCCGCCACGAATACCCGCTGCGCGATACGCCTTACGCGGAAGACCTGGGACGCAAAGCCGGCGAGTGGCCTGTCGAGGCATTTATCATTGAAGGGCGCAAGTATGGTTATGCCCAGGCGCGGGACGCGCTGATAAAGGCTCTCAATGACAAAGGCCCCGGTACGCTGATCCACCCGTCATTGGGCGAATTGACTGTGGCCGTGGAATCCTTTCGCCTGCGGGAGAGCAGCCGGGAGGGCGGCTACTGCACGTTTTCCATCAATTTTGTGGAGGCCGGCCAAGCGGAAAATCCCGGCGCCGCACGGAATACCGCGCAGGCAGGGGCGGCGCGGGCGGCCGCGGCCCGGAGCGCGGCCCTGGACTGTTTTTTGACCCGCTATGCCGCGTTGCCGCAATGGCTGAACCATACCCTTGCAGCGCTGGAAAACGGCGTTGCCCTGGCATGCGAATGCCTTGCCCTGCCGCGCTCTCTTATTGAAACAGGCTATGCGCTTGTTTCAGGGCTGCTGCTTGAGCCTGCCGCGCTGGCGCCGGCGTTGGGCGATCTGTTCCCCGCGGACGAATTGGCCGGCGGCTCCCGGCATTATGATTTCGCTCCGCTGTCCGCGATGTTCGCGCGGGCCTATGACCCGTATTTCATAGCGCCTGATCCTTTTGTGTCTCCCGGCCCGCTGCTGGCGGCGCAGGTTGCGACGCAGGCCGTGATCGCCGCCGCCGAGGCGGCCGTGCAAAGCGATTTTTTTACGGCTGACGATGCTGTTGCCATACGGGGAGAGATACTTTCGGGCATTGATCTGGCCCTGGACCATGCGCCGGATGATCTGTTCGGAGCGTTGTCAGATCTGCGTCTGGCCGTGGCCGTGGATATGACGACTCGCGGCGCGCAGTTGCCGCGCATCGTTTATACGGAACTGCCGTCCACGCAGCCGGCGCTTGTGGCGGCCTATACGATTTACGGGGACGCCGGCCGCGAGGCGGAACTCGTCATGCGCAACCGCGTGCGGCATCCGGGCCGCGTTCCGGGCGGCGTGCCTCTGGAGGTGCTCAGTGGATAGCCCCGATGTGCGCCTTGAAGTTGCCGGCGATCAATACGGCGGCTGGACAAGCATCTCCATACGTCGCGGCCTGGAGCAGCTTGCCGGCACCTTTGATCTTGAGGTTACGGAGCAATGGCCGGGGCAGGAGACGGAGCGGCCGATACTGGAAGGGCAGGAATGCCGCGTGCTGGTGGACGGCACGCCGGTCATTACCGGCTACGTGGACGACGTGGAAGTGTCCTATGATGCGAAAGGGCACACAGTCGCCATACGAGGCAGGGACAAGACCTGCGATCTGGTGGATTGCTGCCCGCCTTCGACGCAAATGAAAAGCGCGGATTTCCTGGCCTTGGCAAAAAAACTGTGCGCTCCCTTCGGGATTGCCGTTGTTGCCGAATGTGACCCCGGCCATGCCGCGCCGGTGAAGACCGATGAGGGCGAAACGGTCTTTGAGATACTGGAGCAGCAGGCTCGCGCCCGCGCCGTGCTGCTCACCACGGACGGCAAAGGCCGCCTTGTGATCACGCGGCTGGGGCAAAAACGCGCCGGACGGGGATTCAAACTCGGCGACAACGTGCGCAAGGCGTCCGCATCATTTTCCATGCGGGAGCGGTTTTCGGAGTATACCGTCAAGGGGCAGACCGTTGCAAGCCAATCGTGGAACGGGGAGGCGGCCGCGCATCCCAAAGGCCAGGCCAAAGATCCGGGAGTTACGCGCTTTCGGCCGTTAACGCTTGTCGCGGAGCAGGATGCCCAGGGCACGGCACAGCAGCGCGCGCAGCATGAATGTAACCAGCGTTACGGGAAAAGCCGCCGGGTCACGTATACAGTGTACGGATGGTACGGAAACGGCGTGCTCTGGGAGCCGGGGCAACAGGCGGATATTGACGATGCCTTTGCCAAACTCTCGGAAACCTGGGTGATCGGCTCCGTGACCTGGATCATGGATGATCAGGGCTGGCGCTCTGAAGTGACCTTATGTCCCAAAGAGGCTTTTGACGTTGCGCCGCCCAAGGCGGCCGGAAAGGGCAAGGGGAAAACAGGCGGGAAATGGTGAATTATGCACCCCAGACAAACGCGTTCCATAGTTACCCGGATCAACACGCTGGTGAGCCGGGCCGTCCTGCACAAGACGGACTCCGAGCCGGGCGTGCAGACTCTGCAACTGCGTATCCTGGCCGATGAGGACATGCAGGATGTCGAGCACGTGGAGCCGTATGGTTTCACGTCCTCGCCCCTGTCCGGTGCCGAGGGCGTGGTGCTCAACGTGGCCGGCCGGCGCGGGGCCTGCGTGGGCATCAATTTCGGCAACCGGAACGTGCGTGTCACCGGCCTGAAATCCGGTGAGGTCTGCATTTTCACGGATGAAGGCGACAAGATTACCCTGAAACGGGACAGACATATCAAGATTGAAACGCTGCATCTGGAAATTGAGGCGCAGGAGGATGTGACCGTGGATACCAAAATATACACGGTCAATGCCGCGCAAAGCGTCCGCTACAACACGCCGCAGTTTGCGCTCGGCGGCGAAGGCGGCTGCGACGCCGCCATAGAAGCGGAGATGTCCGTCACCGGCGGCATCACCCAGACCGGCGGCATTACGTCAAGCGGCGATCACATTGCCGGCGGCATAAGCCAGGTGAATCATACCCATACCGGCGACAGCGGCGGTATGACGGGGAAACCGCAATGAGTCAGGTTCAGGATATTGCTCTCTACTATAAGGAATGGGGCGTTGACGCAGCCTTGCAAGGGCCGGGCGGCACGTCACCTGATCTGGACATGGCCGCGGATGATACGCTGAAAACGGCCGTTATCCTCTCTCTTTTTCTGGATCGCCGCGCGCGGGACGATGATGCGATCCCTGACGGCACAACGGACAAGCGCGGCTGGTGGGCGGATACCATCGTGCCCATGACCGGAGATACATTGGCCCTGCGCGACGGCGCGCGATCCATCCGCCGCCCTGATCAGACAGGCTCACGCCTTTGGCTGCTCTCACGCGAACTGCAAGTGCAGGAGGTTGTGCGCCGGGCGCATGACTATGCCGTGGAGGCGCTCAACTGGCTTGTTGAGGACGGCCATGCGGCCCGCGTTGAAGTTCGGGCCTTTATCCCGCGCTTCCAGATGCTCGGCCTGGACATACGCATCTGGCCGACAGGCGCGGGCACATCCAAAGATTACAGCTTTGCCATGCCCATAGGAGCTTACAATGCCGTTTGAACGGCCCACATTGCAGACTCTGGTTGCCCGCGCCTGCGCCGACATTGAAAGCCGCCTGCAAACCGGCACGGCGACCTTTGTGCTGTTTGTGCGCCGCCAGCTTTTGGGCGTGCTCGGCCGCATGTCCGGGGGACTTACTCATGGGCTCTATGGCTATTTGTCATGGCAGGCATTGCAGGTCATGCCGGACACGGCCGAGGCCGAGCACATGGAGCGTTGGGCGGCGATCTGGGGCATGACCCGCAAGCCTGCCTCGACTGCTGAAGGGCTTGTGATCTGCAAAGGCGTCAACGGCATTGTGATACCCGCCGGCACGGAATTTCAGCGGCAAGATGCCGTGCGGTACATATCCCTGACCGATGCGCTCGTCGGGCAACATACGCCGGGCGAGGCCATTGCGGCAGTCCGCGCGCAGGAAGCGGGGGCTGCCGGCAACGCGCCTGATCTGACGCCTTTGCAGCTTGCCGCGCCGGTGCTCGGCGTGGAGGCCCAGGCGCGGGCGGACGGCAATATCACAGGCGGCGCCGATGCGGAGTCCGATGCCTCGTTGCGCGCCCGGTTGCTCGCCCGTATCCGACGGCCGCCGCGCGGCGGCGCCGCACATGATTACATACGCTGGGCCTTGGAGGTGCCGGGCGTCACCCGCGCCTGGTGCTATCCTCTTGAAAACGGCATAGGCACAGTTTCCGTACGATTTTTGATGGACGACAGCTATCCGGACGGCATCCCCACTCCGGAAGACGTGGCTCGGGTGGCCGCATATATTGACTCCGTGCGTCCGGTTACTGCCGAGGTATATGTACTGGCGCCCACGGCCGTGCCGCTGGATCTGTCCATCCGGATCACGCCGGACACGCCGCTTGTCCGCAGGAACGCGGAGGCTGCCGTATGGGCCGCGCTGAAGCGGGATGCCGTGCCCGGAGGCACGATCCTGCTGTCCAGGATCAACGAGGCGATCAGCCTGGCCGAAGGCGAAGAAGATCATGTGCTGCTCCAGCTGGCCGGCAATGTGCTGTATGAGCCGGGACAGATGCCCGTACCCGGCGTCATAGACTGGGGCGATCCGGAGGCAGGGTAATGGCCGCGCCTGACTATTTTGCGCAGCTTGTCCTCTTGCAACCGCCCGGCAAAGCGCTCCCGCGGGAGGAAGATACGGACTGGGGCCGGTTGCTCCGGGGGCTGTCCCTGGAGTTTGAGCGGGTGGATGCGCGCGCGCGCAAACTGATCATTGAATCAGACCCGCGCACAACGCTGGAATTGCTGCCGGACTGGGAGCGGGCTTACGGGTTGCCGGACGAATGCCTGCCGGCAGGCGATACGGTGCCGGAACGCCGGGAGGCCCTTGTGACCAAACTCCGCGACACGGGCAGGCAGGATTTGGCATACTGGTACGAGGTAGCCGACATTTTGGGCTGGCGCGTAACGATTGTGGAGCACCGCCCTTTTATTGTCGGCATCAACACTTGCGGAGATCCCCTCGGCGGGTATCCGGGGCGTGAATCCGGCATAAGTCCTGAACGCTGGGAGCAGGAAAACGCCGGTCTGATAGGTCGCCTGGGGCCGCCTGAGATACGGTTCTGGTGGCATGTCATCGTGCATGGCTCGAAAATTCGCTGGTTCAGGTGCGGTGAAAGCGCGTTGCCGGAACGGATCATGGATTGGGATATTGCGACTGTTTTGGAGTGCCTGATGCGGCGTGACATTGAAGCCCATACATTGCTTACCTTTGAATACCGGCCCGAATATATAGTGACATTGTTCCGCTGTGGCGAGCACGAATGCGGTGAGCGGCTGCTGCGGTGGGAATACGATAATACATATTATTAACCGAAAAAGGAGTACAAGATGAAATACGCGCCCCCTCCCGGGTCAACGGACCCGAATGCCCCGTATGTGACCGGAGTGCCCGGGCTGGTCCAGGGATCGCCTTTATGCGGCGAAGCTGTGGAACACCCGCAGCGTGAGATCGTTGCCGCGATAACGGCGGCGGGGCTGACTCCGAGCGCCGGGGAGCTTGATCAGCTGTCAAAAGCGATCATGAAGCTCATCCAGGAAGGGATGTCGTTGACGCAGGGGTCTTTCAACCAATTCCGCAGGCAGTTTATCTGCGTCCCGCGATACTGGCGTTCGACGACTTTGCCCCCGGACAGCATGTGGGCAAACGGCGACCTCATCCCTTTCTCGTACTGGCCGGAAGTCGCGGACCTTCACGCTGGGGGTGGGTTTTCGGGTATGCTGCTTCCCTACGATGCCACTTCGGAGACCATTGCGGCCAACCTCGGCATGTTTCGGCCGAACTCAGCAGACCCCACGGGGCTGTATGCTCCGAACCTTGGCGACCAGTTTTTCCGAAATTGGGTTGCCGGGCTTAGTAAAAGCGCCGGGGCATGGGGCAGGGATGAGATACGGAATATCACGGGCGGGATAGGATATTTACATTCCTCATCTGCCCATTCGGGGAACA
>JAISRC010000076.1 GCA_031273845.1 Desulfovibrio sp. | reverse complement strand
ATTCTGAGCCAACGGTAATCCAAAAAAGAGTTTTTGAACTGTTGCATATAAACCCAGACCGGCTGTAGCCAGTAACCAAATCCTTTTTTAACAATAATATTTATAAAATAGGGATGTTACGTCAAAAACAGCCCGGAAGTTCAGCTTAAAGGCATGGATTACCGCGTGGCTCACCGCGCGCAATGACAATCTCCTGTGCAATGACAACTCACCGGCATTCATGACAACTTTCTGTCATTCCGAGGGCTGCTTGCGGCCCGTGGGAATCCATGTCTTTTGCCTTCAAAAGAAACTTTTTTCCGTGTTTTCCCGCTCCAGTGCGATCATAGAGTATGTTCAACTTTGAAATGCTCTAAAAAGGCCATATCTGCGGGATGAGAAAGGTACAGAATGCCAGGTAAATGAGAGTCAGGGGCAGACCGGCCTTGACGTAATCCGTGAAGCGGTATCCGCCCGCTCCCAGCACAAGAGTGTTGGGAGGCGTCCCCACAGGAGTGGCAAAGGCGCACGAAGCCGCAATGGCCACGGCCATGACTACGGCGTGCGGAGAAACCCCGATGCCCTTGGCTATGGATATGCCCACGGGACAGAGCAGGGCGGCGGACGCCGTGTTGGACATGAACTGGGTGAGGCCGGCAGTGAGCATGAAAAGCACGGCCGTCAGGAAATAGGGCGAAGGGTCGCCGCCCATGAACCCGATGACCCTGTCGGCTATCATCCGGCCCGCTCCGCTTTTGTCCAGAGCGGCAGCTACGGGCATCATGCCGGCAAAAAGGAAGATCGTTACCCAGTCAATACTGCGGTATGCCGACCGCTCGTCGATGCAGCGCGTGAGGATCAGGAATCCCGCGCCGATGACCGCCGCCGTTTCCAAAGGAATTTTCTTGATGTCCAAGGCCATGACCACAACAACGGCGAGCAGTGTCAGTCCGGTAATCCACATCCCGCGCGGGCTTTCCCGCACCGCCGCGCCGGCTGTCTCAAACGCTTCGGCGGACTCCACTGCTTCCCGCATTTCCTTATCCCTAGGCAACAACCTGACGCCGATGAACATCATATAGGCCATGCCCAGCAGGGTCATGGGCACGCCTATCCGGCCGAACTCGAAGAAGCCGAAAGGCTCCAGGGACGAGGCTTTGAGAGCGGCGACCGCTATCAGGTTGGGCGGGGTGCCGACCAGGGTCATCGTACCGCCGAAGCCTGCGGCAAAGGCCAGGGGCATCAACTGGCGGGAAGGCGAAATGCGCGCGGCCGAGCAGATGCCGATGACCACCGGCATGAGCGCCGCAGTGGTTCCCGTATTGGAAGAAACGGACGAGAGCAGGGCGGCGATGCACATGGTTCCGATCATCAGTTTTTTTTCACCCGTCCCGCATGCCCGCACCACCAGACCGCCCATGCGTTGCGCCAGACCCGTATGAAACATGGCCGCGCCGATGACGAACATGCCCGCGAACAACACCACCGTGGGATTGGACAGTCCTGAAAAAACGGTTGACGGGGGGATGACCCCCAGTATCCCCAGGGCTATGGCCCCGCCCATGGCGGTGACGGCGAGGGGGGTGATCTCCGTGACGAACAGGAGGGCCATGACGCCGAGGACAATCAGCGTAAGTATGGCAGGGGACGGTTCCATGCGCTCCTCGCTTGTGCCGGATTGAAATAAAAAGTATACACATATTAAGGCAATTTGATTTTGAATCGCCTCCTCCGTCGTTTAACGGCGAAAGCGAGTTTCGCTTGCGGGGCGGGCGATGGCGCTTCGCGCTTACGTCGCCTGAGCATTTTTTAACTTTGAAATGCTCTGGGAGCATGTTCTTTTTGCCTCAAGTAATGCGATTTTTATTTCAAAACCGCGTCCATACGGTTTTGCAGTGCCGGTTGCGGCGCAAACGCAGTTGTGCTTACATCGCCTGAGCATTTTCAATTTTGCAATGCTCTGAGCGGCTTTGCGGAAAGCGTGAAATACTTTCCGCTTTCAATAATAAACGAACAGCGGGATGCCTGTCCATGCGGAAACAGCAGGAGTTTTTTTATGAGATTTTTTATTGATACCGCCCGGATCGAGGAGATCAGGGAAGCGGCGGGCTACGGTTTTCTGGACGGAGTCACCACCAATCCCAGTCTCATGGCGCGTGAAAAAGTCCGCGATACGGACGGGCACATCCGGGAAATCTGCGCCCTGACCTCCGGCCCGGTCAGCGCGGAAGTGATTGCGACGGACTGTGACGGCATGGTGAAAGAAGGCCGGCGTCTCGCCGCTCTGGCCCCCAACGTGGCGGTCAAGCTGCCTCTGACCATGCCCGGCCTCGCCGCCTGCCGCATCCTGTCCGCCGAAGGAACCGCCGTCAACGCCACCCTGGTATTTTCCCCGGTACAGGCCCTGCTGGCGGCAAAGTCCGGAGCGGCCTATGTCAGCCCCTTTGTCGGACGCCTGGACGAAACCGGCACGGACGGGATGCGTATGGTAGAGGAAGTATTGAGCATATTCCGCAACTACGGCTTTACAACGGAAGTCATCGTCGCCAGCGTGCGTCACCCCCGGCATGTGCTGCGAGCGGCTCTAGCCGGGGCGCATATCTGCACGATACCTTTCGCGGTGATCAGGCAGTTGGCTGCGCATCCCCTGACAGACAGGGGACTGGAAACATTCCTCGCGGACTGGAAGAAAAATTCCGGCTGACGATCCCGCATTGAGCAATTTACCGTTTCAATGCTCATGCCGGTACGCCGCCGAAGCATTGTACAATTTCATTTACACAATGCTTTCAACTCACTGAAGCGTGAAAGCGCCTGTTCCGTCTTCCCGATGACTTCGCGCAACGCGGCGCCCGGCATATCCGCAACCGATGCCGCCTGCATAAGGCCGGCATCGGTGATATCCTTTCCTTTTCCGTCCACCGTTGCCTCATGCTCACGTTTTGAAGCCGAAGTTAACAGAAATATTGCCGCACAATTTGCCGTCAGACTGACAGGAAAAACTTTACTCGGTGTAATCTGCCGCGCAATAGCGCATTTGACGCTTTGTAGGCACGCGGAAAAACACCTTACATTTGCTGCGGAATTGCTTTCAACAATAGAGAGTAAAGGAATTGCCGGGAAAAATAAAGAAAATGATTGTGGTTCATGGACCGACTCCCGCTGAAGAGAGCCGGCGCAGAATCTCCATATATTACCCTGCCGGAGAGGTTATGTTGAAAGAAATGACTGATTATGAAAAAGATAAGCTTGAGCAGGAAGAATACCGTTACCGCTACAAGCTCCCGAACCATGTCCGGTATTGGGATGATGAACGGGCTACAGGCAACGGCATCATCGTCACCCTGCACTAGAGCAGATTGACATTGAAAATGTATATCTGCTCTGCAAGGATTTGCCGGCAAATCCTTGCCGCGGGATTGGAGCAGGCGGGCTGTGCCCGCCGTAAGCGACAATCTCAAGCGTAAAA
>JAISRC010000062.1 GCA_031273845.1 Desulfovibrio sp. | reverse complement strand
ACGAATCTGCTGAAGCGTCAAATCAGGATTTGCTTTTATGATAAGAATAAGATGGGATTTTTCCGCATCAGAAAAAGCTTCTGATTTATGTCCTCTGGGGAGCGGCGCACTACGTTGCTCTGTCCTTTCAATTTTAAGCCGGTTTACCAGAGTTTTTCGGCACACATTGAACATCCTCGCCACAAGCTCTTGAGTGTATTGCCCGGTTTTGGCAGCCAGAGCGCGCTGCCGTGTGTCTGCTGGTGTTATTTTCATTCACATTTTCTAAAGAAAATTTAGAGAAAAGTCAACTTTGAAATGCTCTAATGCGCTTCAGCCCAAGTTTGTCCGCAGCCGCTGTCCACGCGCAGTTCCACCTCAAGCGCCGTGTCTCCGGGTCTGACCCCGGCCATGATCGCCCCGAGGCGCACACGCGCCGCCTCGGCGTTTTCCGAAGGCGCTTCCAGCAGCAATTCGTCATGAATCTGCAATATCAGCCGCGCTTCAAGCCCGGCCAGTTCCGCATCATTCTCCGCTTCTATCATGGCCAACTTGATGATGTCCGCCGCGCTGCCCTGGATGCGGGCGTTTATCGCCTGCCTCCCGGCCTGGGCGCGCAGTTGCGCGTTCTGTGAATTGATATCCGGAGCAAGACGGCGCCGGCCAGCCATGGTGCCGACATAACCCTTTTCCGCCGCTTCTTCCTTGACAGCGTCGTAAAAACGCTTCAGCCCCGGCAGACGGGCAAAATAGCGTCCGATGAAGGCAGAGGCCTCCTTGACGCTTTCCCCCAGTTCTTTTGCCAGTTTCTGCGCGCCCATGCCGTAAATAAGGCCGAAATTGACGGTCTTGGCCTTGCGGCGCATGTCCGCGCTTATCCGGTCCGGGGGCAGATCGAAAAGTAGCGAGGCCGTGCGTGTGTGGATGTCCTGCCCGTCGCGGAAGGCGTCAAGCAGGGCCTTTTCGCCCGAAAGACAGGCCAGCACGCGTAGCTCTATCTGCGAATAGTCGGCGCAGACCAGACTTTTGCCGGGGGCGGCGGTGAAACAGGCGCGCATGCGCCGGCCGAAAGGACCGCGCACGGGTATGTTCTGCAGATTCGGACCGCTGGACGAAAGCCGCCCCGTGGCCGTGGCCGTCTGGTTGAAGACGGTGTGGATGCGGCCCTCGGCATCGGCCAGACCGGGCAGTGTCTCCAGATAGGTGGAGCGCAGCTTTTCCAGTTTGCGCCAGCCCAGCACGGCCTGCACCACAGGATGTTTGCCCGCCAGCTTTTCAAGGATTTCTTGGGAGGTTGAGGCTGCGCCGCCCCTCGTCTTGCCGCCGCCCGGCAGCTTGAGCACGCCGAACAGCAGATCCGAAAGCTGTTGAGGGGAACGGATGTTGAATGTCCTGCCCGCCAGTTCATGAATTTCGGCGGTCTGCCTGTCCAGCTCCCCGCGCACCTCGTCCAGAAAGGCGGCCAGAGCAGCAAGATCCACGGCTATGCCGCGCCGTTCCATGCGGGTCAGCACGGGGATCAGGGGCAGTTCCACCCGGCGCAGCACTCCCCCCAAATCCTCGGGAAGCTGCGCGTCCAGAAAACGCCCCAAGGCCAGGACGCATTGTCCCGGCGCAGCCTCAGGCGAATCCGGCCCCCCTGCCGCCCCGTTGAAGCGTTCAGCAAGACGGGCGAAAGAATAGGCCCGGTCTTCCGGGTTGAGCAGGTAAGCCGCCAGAGAAAGGTCGAAAAAACGTTCCGGGGGCAACGTTTCCAAGGCGGGCGCGGCCTTGAGCAAAGCCTTGCAGTCCGGAGAAAGCATACGCAGGCCGGGGCGCGCGGCGAGAAAACGCGCCTGCGCGTCATCCGGCCCTGTGTATACGCACTCCCCCGCGCCCGCGCAGAGCAGAATGCCGCCGCTCCTGCCGGCAATCAGGGCTAGGGCATCCGCTCCTCCCTCCGGTAGAGGAAGCTGCTCCGGATCCGTGATATGCGGGAAAGACGGCGCGCTCCGCGCAAGGGCGAGCAGCCGGCCCTGCTTGTTCGCTCCCTGCCCGCCGGAGCCGGCGAAAAAATCCTCCGTCCCGCCCGTTCCGGGTCCGCTCGTTTCTGGGTCGGCCGTTCCGGGATCGCCCGTTCCAGGGCCGGCTATTCCGGGATAGGCCGTTCCGGAATGATGCTCTTCAGAACGAGCCGCTCCGGAACGGGCCGCATCCGGGCGTGCCGTCATCCTCCCGTCATGCGGCGGGCGGAGGGAAGGCTGTTCCTCCGGAGCGGCGGGCGCGGCGAACAGGGAAGCCTGGGCGTTCGCGGGCGGGCGTTGCGCCGGGGGTGTGCCGCTGGCCGAGCCGTCCCGAAACATTGCCGTCATTTCCCGCGCGAGGACGCGCATTTCAAAGCGGGCCGCGAACTCGGCGAGCCGGCCGGGGTCGGGAAAGGCAGGGGTCAAATCCTGCTCCCGCAGCTCGCCGCAGAGGTCCGTTTTGAGGCGGGTAAGCTCGCGGTACAGCAAGGCCTCGTCGCGGCGGCCTTCCAGCCTGGGCCTAATTTTTTCGGGCATGTCGTCCGGGCGGGCAAAGAGCGCTTCCAGCGTCTTGAATTGCCGTATCAGGGTCAGGGCTGTTTTTGGGCCGACATTGGGCAGGCCGGGGATATTGTCGCCGGGGTCCCCGGTCAGGGCCTGAAAATCCGGCCAAGAGGACGGCTCGATGCCGTATTCGTCCCGAAAATCCTCAAGGGTGGTGAGCCTGTCTTCCCTGGACCCCGGATCCCACAGGCTGACCCTGTCGTGCAGGCATTGTTTGAGGTCCTTATCCGCGCCGAGAATGACGACTGGGTGCGTGTCGCGGAAGCGCCGGGCAAGGGAGGCGATGAAGTCGTCGGCCTCGCAGCCGGCGGCCGTGAACGTGGGCAGACCGAGCAGGGCCAGGAGCTCGCGTAGCGGCTCAAGCTGGAGCAGAAGCCCCTCGGGAGTGGCCGATCGGTTGGCTTTGTATGTCTGCAGGAGGTCGCGGCGGAAGTTCGGCCCTTTGCCGTCCATGACAAAAGCGAAGAGGGGCGGTTTTTCGTCGCGCAGCAGTTTCAGGAGCAGGCGGGCCACAATGTAGAGGATATTGGTGGGGAAACCGTCGCGCCGGCACATGGTGCGGAAGGCGTAGAACCCGCGGAAAATGAACGCGGAACCGTCCATAAGGTAGAGGGGATCGCCCCGCAGGCCGAGGCGGTCGCGCGCGGGCACGGCTCAGTCCGTCCGTTCCCCGGCGTTTTCGCTTCCGTCGCGGCCGAGTTGGGCGTAGGCGTCCAGAAGGGAAAAGAGGGCCGTCTTGCTGAAAGGTCGGGCAAGGAAATCGGAGCATCCGGCAAGCCTGCACTGGCGTTTGAATTCCGGCATGGCGTAGGAGGTGACGGCGACAACGGGGGTCGCTTTCATGCCGGCGTCGATCTCGTAAGCGCGGATGATGCGGGTAGCCTGATAGCCGTCCATGATCGGCATTTCCATGCTCATGAACACGATGTCGCAACGGCCTCTCTGGAAGGCTTCCACGCACTCCTGGCCGTTGCGGGCTTCGGTTATGCGGTGCATGGTGCCGCGCAGGAAAAGGGAAAAGAGCATGCGGTTGTTGAGGTTGTCATCGGCCAGAAGGATATCCAGCCCCCCGGCGCGGGTGCCGGAGCCGGGCAGGTCGTCCTCGTCGCCCAAGGTGTCCGGCTCGCCGAGGTCGTAGAGGCCGGCTGCGGGCCGGTCGTCGTAGACGGAGGGAAAGCCGAGGTTGAAGTCCGCCGCGCCCGGAGCGTACATGGAGGAGTCGGCGTAACCGGGGTCGGCGCCCGCGCCGTCCGGCGCGTCCTGGAGGCGGAGCGGGATGGACAGCTCGATGCAGTGCATGTCGTCGCTGAACACGGCGGCGCGCACGAAACCGCCGATTTTGCCGGCCAGATAGTCTATGAGTTTTTGCTCGTCCACGTTTTCCATGGCACCGAAATCCGGACTGAAGTCGGAAACCTCGTCCGGCTCGGCATCGAAGTTGGAAACCGGGCTCAGCCCTTCGCTGTATCCCTGGTCGACGTGGGGACTCCAGGTGATTGAGAAAAGCACGAAGCCGGCGGCGGGGTCCTGGCCCGGATCGCGGGTCACGCTGACGCGGACAAGACCCCCGCGCATCTCGTGGGTCACCAGCAGCAGGGCATTGCGCAGGGTTTGGCGCAACAGGGGCACGGAAGCGCCGATACGGGTGAGCAGTTCCGCTTCCGCCTCGCAACGCATGGATATCCCCCGGATGCCGAGGCCGTAAGAGGAGAGGTCGCAGAAGCGTTGCAGGAAGATTTCAAAGTCCATGGGGACATCCACGGGCGGGTCGGCAACGGCCTCGCTTATGGCGAACTGATAGATGTCGTAAAGAGTTTCCCTGACCGGGAGCATGCTGTGCCTGCGTTCCGCGAGGTACTTGTCGGGCCGGCTTTCGCCGGCGGCCCGGTCCGCACGGGGCTCTTCGGGGCTGTAAGCGGCGGCCTGTTCCGGCCCGCGTTCCTCGCGCTCGCCGGGGAGCAGATAGGCCTGAAGTCTGCGGCAGATGGAGGCCAGAAAGAGGGCCATGGATCTGCGTTCTTCGGCATCCTCCTTCCGCGCCCGGTTAATCTCCGGTATCCGCGACGCGGCTTCGTTGTCCAGAAGGAAGCATTCCAGCATCCCGGCCTCGCCGGGGGCATCGGGTGTGCCTGGGACATCGGGAAGAGGGGAGCAGAACAGGGAGTAATGTCCCGCCTCGCCGTTTCGTTTGCGCAGAACCGCTTCCATGCCGCCGCCCTCGTTCCCGGCCAGGGTCGCAAGGTAATCCGCATCGTCATAAGCGTAGAAATCGGTGAAGGAGTAATGTTCCTCCATGAGCATGTCCGGGCTGTCGTAGCCGAGCAGGCGGGCGAAGGCGGCGTTGACGCGCGCCAAGGATCCGTTCTTTGCCGCCCGGAAGACGCCGACCGGGGCGTAGTCGAAGAGGCGCTGCCAATCGCCGCTCGCGGTCGCTTCTTCGGCGGGAAGGGAGCGTTCGGCCGCAACGGCTTCAAGGCGTTTTTTTTCTTCTTCCGCTGCGCGGGCTTTGAGGCGACAATTTTTTATGACCTCAGCCGTCCGGTTCAGGACGTTTTCGAGCGCGGCCGGCCAGTATCCGCGGCAGTCGAAGTCTTCGTTTTTGTCGATGCTGTCGGAGATGCTTGCCATGGTCGCGGCGAGGGCGTTCATCATCCTGTTGCCGTGGCGCAAGGAGAGGAACAGGGCGGCCGGCGCGGTCATGATCCCGGCGATGCAGGCCCCGGCGGCGGGCAGGAGCGGGGATACGGGGCCCGGGGCGCGCAGGGGGGCGACGATCAGCAGGCCGGCCGGGGCGTTCTGGGAATCGTAAAGCGGGACTGCGGAAGCCGTAAGGCCGTCGTCGCCCAGCGCAAAGCTGTGCTCCTGAGCCTTGAGCGCGGGCAGCGCTTCGAAAAGGGTGCCCAGATGCTGCTCTCCGACAGCATCCTTCTTGGTGAAGGTCCACGCCCCGCCGCTTACGGCGGGTGTCAGGCCGTCGTCGCCGAAGGGGATGACGGCGAGATCGGACATGGCGATATCGCGAAGCACCCGCAGGGTAAGGGAATCCAGAGGCACGGTGACGACGGCCGCGCGAATATTCCCGCCCTGGACGGGGGCGGCGGCGGAAACGGCGAGGAATCCGCGAGACATGGTGATGCCGGAACCCGTGTTCCCGATCAGGGCGTCGTGCACCAGAGCGCGCGCGGTACGGGGCAGGGGCGGAGCATCCAGAACCAAGGCCGGGACGGCGGGCCGGACGATCTCGCCCGACCTGTCATAAAAGCTGAACATGGCTTCAGGCCAGAGGCTTTTGGCGTTTTCCAGGGTGACGGCGGCCAGATCCGCCCGGCTGTTGACGGCGCGGGCGGCGAACTCCGCCCAGGACGCCGCTCTTGCGCGTATCGTGTCCATATCGCCCAAGACTCGGGTCAGGCTCTGCCGGCTCTGTTCAAGGGCCAGATCCGCGCGTTCGATACGGGCGGCGTACAGGAGCAGGCCGAACACGACCGCAGCGACGAACAGACCGAACAAGGCGGGCACTCCGTAAACAAGCTGTTTGGGAGCATACATGAAGGCCGCTTCTCGGTCTGACTGCTCTTTTGTCATAAACCGTGTCAATCCGGGCTGAAAAATATACGTATCCGCGAACGGGGGCATCAGAGCAAGAACCACGAAAGAAGAAAAAGGCAACGCTACGGCGGTCGCCTCCCGATGCGGCCCACGGCGCGACACGATTCGTTATGCGCAGTATAATAAAACGGCGGGATACGCAACAGATTTCAGCAAGGATGCCGTGAGGGAGAAGGCACCGCTCCCGCGCGGCGTCTTCTCTTCATTAAAAGGCAATTTGATTTTGAGACGCCTCCTCCGGCGCTTAACGGCGAAACGCGGTTTCGTCTATTTTGAAATGCCCTGAATCCGGTATCAGAACATGCCGGGCAGACCGCGCTGTCTAAGGGCGGCGTCGCAGATTCCGAGATGGTAGAGGGTGTGCGAGGCGACCAGGGCCAGAGTTCCGGCGTGGGTCATGTCTTTGCCGAAGCGGGCGGAAAGTCCTTCATTATTTTCGGCCAGAGACTTGTCGTCAAGGGCCTGCGCGCAACGCAACGCCCATTCCTGGGCTCTGAGCGCGAAATCCTTCACCTTCTGCCGGGAAGGGTTTTCCCGTGACTTTTCGCCCAGATTGCCCACGGAATCCGGGAACAGGGCCTCGCAGGGCGGATCGCCGTGCTGTTTCAAGAAGAAGTTCATGGCGGAAAAACAATGGTAGCATTGCTGCCAGATCGGCCAGCCGCCGAAATTTTCCGTCCAGACCTCGTCGGGACAGGCGTCCATGAAGGCGTTCATCAGGCCGAAAGAGTGCTGCACGGAACCGAGCAGACTATCGCGGATTACTGTGGACACAGCCACCTCCTTTTTCACTCAAAACGTGAAGCGTTGACGATAAGCACGGAATCCGCCGGCAGGGCCTCATGCACGCCCGAAGCCCGCACCTTGGATTTCTCTATCTTGTCCACTACATCCATGCCGTCGGCCACCCGGCCGAAGACACAGTAGCCGAAGCCCTCCCGGTCAGGGGATGTGTGATCCAGGCCAGGGTTGTCAACGGTGTTGATGAAGAATTGGGCACCGGCGCTGTGCGGGTCGGCGGTCCTGGCCATGGCCAGACTTCCGCGCGTGTTCGACAGACCATTGGCCGCCTCGTTGACGACGGGCGGGCGTGTCTGCTTTTCTTCCAAGCGCAGGGTCAGCCCGCCGCCCTGAATCATAAAGCCTTTGAGCACGCGGTGGAAAATAGTGTCGCGGTAAAAGCCGTCGTCCACGTAGCGCAAAAAGTTTTCCGTCGTTGCCGGGGCCTTGTCGGGGAAAAGCTCAAGCAGGATGTCTCCTGTCGTGGTTTCCAGCAGGACAAGAGGGTTATCCATGAGGTACTCCTTGAAAGCAACTTGATTTTGAAACGCCTCCTCCGGCGTTTTGACGGCGAAACCCGGGTTCGTCTGCGGGGCGGGCGTCGGCGCCGGCTCTGCCGGCTCCATCCGCAAGCCGGAAAAACCGGCGGACGGCTGCGGCCCGCGCATAGGGCGTCTGAGCATTTTCAATTTTGCATGCTCTCATTTTCCTCCGGGCGGACGCGGCAAACGGACCGTTGAAAAATGCCGCGCTTCCTTATAGAATATGCCGGCAAGGCTTTTTTACCCGAAACCGCCGCGACGCGTCGCTTGAGAATATTTTATTCCACGGGCGCATTTTCGGCAAGCAAGGAATTTTTGATGAACAATACGCTGAGGACGGAAGCGTTGGAAGGCGAAGTCCTGTATAGCCACCGGGTTTCATACGGGGAAACGGACTGCATGGGGGTATTGTACTATGCGGAATACCTGCATATTTTCGAACGCGCCCGCAACGCGTTCACCCATGCGCGCGGCCTGAGCTACAAGGAAGTGGAAGAGCGCGGCATCTATCTGCCGGTGCGCGAAGCTCTTTGCCGCTATCGCAGCCCCGCGCGCTACGACGACCTACTCATGGTGGGTTGCAGAGTCACGAGGCCGCGTCGTGCCTCCTTTACCTTTTCCTACCGCATTTTCGACGAGGAGTGCGTCCTGCTTCTGGCCGAGGGAATGAGCGAACATGCCTGCACAGACGCGCGGGGCAAGCCGGTGGTCGCTCCGGATTGGTTCAGGCGGGCTTTTTTCCCGCCCGCGTAGAGCATTTCAAAGTTGAAAATGCTCCATGGCCGCACAGGAGCGGGAAAACGCGGGGAAAGTTTTGAAAGCAAAAGGCATGGATTCACACGGGCCGCAAGCGACCCTCGGAATGACAGAAAGTTGTCATGAATGCCGGTGAGTTATCGTTGCACACCCGTCAATAACCTTCAGATATTTCCTATAATTTCAATATATTGCATTGTGTTGTTTATGCGATTGCCCTGACAGGCATCTGAAGACACTTGACTTTAATCTGAATTTCATTTAGTTGTACTTATACTGTAAACACCAACGCGGAGATGAGCCATGGTTGTTCAAAGAGTTAATCTTCTTGACCATGAAATAGAACCATCTGACGAACAACTTTCGAACCTGATGAAATCTGTAGTGCTATGCGCCGGTGAGAAAAACAGGTCCGTAAATGAATCTTTACACGCATCACTGGCTCAGGAAGCGGAATCCGTTTACCAAAGGTTTCTTAATCCCAATCGACAAAATCTGACTGCATGATAACTCAGCTACGCCCAATGTTGGCCGTTATCGCCGGACCGAACGGTGCCGGGAAGACTGCTCTGACATCGCAGCTTTTGCTCCACAAATGGCTTAGCGGTTGCACATATATCAACCCTGACTATATAGCGCGGGACACCTTTGGAGATTGGAACTCCCCTGATGCGGTTATGCAAGCCGCCGTCCTTGCACGGAAACAGCGAGAAAAATGCTTGGCAAACAAGGAAAACCTTGCCTTCGAGAGCGTCCTTTCCGCGTGCGACAAAATTGAATTTCTGAAGCGCGCAAAGGACGCCGGATATTTTATCCGGCTATTTTTTATAGGAACATCACACCCATCCATCAATGCCGCCCGTGTAGCGCAACGTGTCATGGAAGGTGGTCATGATGTTCCTATACCTAAAATCATCAGCCGGTACACAAAATCTATAGCAAACTGTGCGGCAGCCGCATCCTTTTCGGATCGCGCTTACATCTACGATAACTCGGTTGATGGACGTGCACCAAGCCTGATCTTTCGTACTCGCCAAGGCAAAATTAAAAAAGTATACAATAAAATTTTACCTTGGGCACAAGTCATTGCCGACACAATGTCTCGCGTTCATACTCATAAATCTCACCTGTCCTTTGAAACCGAAGATATTTATCACGGTTTTTCTATGTGAACACAGTCGTGTCACTGGTCATGCCGAACGGCGTAATTAGATCTGCGCTCGAATTAGAGCACCTTGCTCTCCTGCGCAAACGATTATCATTGGAAATTGAGAGGTTTCAGAGCTTTGGATTTACATATTGAGGTGTGAGCAATGGATCATTCACAAATCAATCAGCGCTCTCTCGACATGCATATTTTCCTGATGAAGCGTTTGTATAATGAACCTCGCAGGCTATCCGACCTTAAGAATGTTTGGGCAAGTTGGCTTGCGCTTCCGTCCTTCTCCTGCAAGAAAGCTTATGCAGAGGCATGGATGAATGCTATTGAATCAGGTGTAAATGCCGTTGTGACGCTTGCCACCTCTGAATCTGATTTGCACAATACATTACGCCAGTGCTCACCCTGTGGTGTATTATGGAAAGATGATAAGGAACGCCTTGATTTTATACGGCAATGGAAAGCGAAAAATATTGCATCCTCAAGAGAAGGCAGTGTAGGCCAGCGTCATGGCACTGTACCAATCGGTGCGGAGCCTACTTTTTCCGTGGAGTCACATGTCAGTTAATCCAATTTTTCAATGAGTTCTTTAACGGTTATATTTGTCTTTTTATGAATCCTGTTACCACGCTTTTTTTCAATAGTAATCTTTCTTTCACAGATATAATTCTTTGTGCATCTAAAAAACTGTTAGCTTCCTCTTCCTTAGAGAATGAATAGGTTCTTGTTTTTCCTGTCCATGGATTCTTCCATTGGACTTTCCACGTTTTGCTGTTTTTAATATAATTTTTTACCATGTGCTGTTCTCCTGTCGTTAAAAGAGTATCCACGAATTGCCCTTAACAACAGGGAAATAGTAATAGAATTCAGGAAATTTTTCTCCAGAAATTTACAGGCAAGTAGTAAGGTGACTTTGTGGCAATCAGCGTTGAGGCGGGATCAAAATATCATTTGGGTAAGGTCGCTGAAATTCGCGGGGTTGTTCTCTCGAACCCATATCTGCGCTTATCTTTATGAGATCAAGTATTGCTTTTGCATCAACGCTACTTTCTATCATTTGGCCAATGCAAACACTTTTACCAAAAGTTGAAAGCGATAGCCCTGCCCTATTTGCGCTTTCAAGAATTTGTTCCATTTCCTCATCAGAAACATACAACTTTATAACATTTTTACTACTTGGCATAACCATATATTCCGTGTATTATAGTCAAGTTAACTATTTGTTCAATAATAGGTTTTACTTTTTTGCAGCGCGTTGAGCCGAAGGCGAATAAGCCTACCCCCGGAGGGCAGGACTGTGAAGTGGGACCACTTCACCTGTCCTGCCTTTTAACTCCAGTAGAAATAAGTAGATTTAAGTAGATTTTTCCTTCTCATCGCTGATTTTGCCCGATTCTACTTAAGTCTACTTAATTCTACTTGGGACAGATAGTTCTTGTTGTATATCCATATCTATATATTTTAATGCGTCTCTTTTGCAATCTTGAGATAATTTTGCATACCTTTGTGTCATCGTAGGCGTTTTATGACCCACAAGCTGAGATATTGTATATAACGGCACACCTTTAATAGCCAGCCAAGAACAAAATGTATGACGAAGTGTATGAAATACAATTTTATAAGACTCTTCAGTCACATTGTCATTCAGTCCAAGATCGTTCACGGTTATTCTGAATATTGTTGAAACATATTTCTTTGATAAGTTTTTACCTTTACCTTTCTCATTTATAAATAGATAGTCAGGTATATTTTTACTTGATAGTCTTTTATTTATAAATTTTTCGAGGCATTTTCTTAATTCATCAGAAATATATGCAGAACGCTTCCCGTTTTTTCCATTTTCGATGTAAATGTTACCTGTTTCACAGTTTATGTTGTGAATTTTCAAATTCGTAATTTCTCCTAACCGCATGCCGGTTCATACTACCACACTCTTCTCCCAGACGCTATCCCTCATTCCCAGACATGTTTTTCAAAAACTTGAGCGCAGGCACAAAACAGGACGTTCCTCACGCAAATTCGGTTTCAAGGAGCAGTTCACGGTC
>JAISRC010000188.1 GCA_031273845.1 Desulfovibrio sp. | reverse complement strand
ATATTTTCTCCGCCCCTGATGATCATGTCCTTGATGCGTCCGTTGACGACCAGATAGTCCTGCCCGTCCATGACGCCCAAATCGCCGGAACGCAGCCAGCCGTCTTTGGTGATTACTTTCCGCGTTTCCTCGGGCATTTTGTAGTAGCCCTTCATCACGTTGTAACCTTTGCAGACGACCTCTCCGGGCATGCCGCGCGGCACTTCCTCAACGCGTTCCGGCAGGGCGTCGGGGTCCGCCACGCGCACCTCTATGCCGGGCATGGGCCTGCCTACGGTTTCCGTCTTGCGTTTGAAGTCGTCATCGGTCGTGGTCTGGGTCATCACCGGCGCAGCTTCGGTCAGTCCGTAGCAGTTGGTCAGGTCTTTGAGATACATTTCGTCAACGGCCCGGCGCATGAGCGGCGGGGGGCAGACCGATCCGGCCATGATCCCGGTGCGCAGCGATGTGAGGTCGTAGCGCGGAAAGCGCTTGTGATCCATCATGGACAGGTACATGGCGGGCACCCCGTGCAGGGCGGTGCAGCGTTCTTTTTGTATGGCGTCCAGAACTTTCAGGGGATTGAAGGCGTCGATGATCACCAGTCCCGTGCAGTGGTTGACGGCGGCCATGACTCCGAGCACAGAGCCGAAGCAATGGAACAGGGGTACGCACAGGCAGAGGCGGTCTTCGGCCGTAAAGCGCATGTGCCGCCCTATCCACCAGCCGTTGTTCTGTATGTTGACATGGCTCAGCATCACTCCCTTGGGAAAGCCGGTGGTGCCGGAGGTATACTGCATCTGCACCACATCGTGCGGATCGACCAGGGCCTTCCGTCCGGCATATTCCGCATCGGAAACACTCCCGGCCAGGTCCGTGACATGTTCCAGACCCATGATGCCGCATGCGCCCCGCCCGTTCATGAGAAAGACCTTGCGCAGGGCCGGGAATCCGGCGGAGCGCAGGTCGTCGGACGGGTGCTCGTGCAGTTCCGGGACGACGGATTCGAGGATCTTCAGGAAACTGTGATCTTTGTAAGTATGGGCGAGAAAAAGGGTATCGCAGTCGCTCTGCTTCAGAAAATAGGCCAGTTCCCGGTCGCCGTAGCTGGTGTTGACGGTGACCAGCACGACCCCGATACGCGCGGTCGCGAACATCAGGGTCAGCCAGTGCGGCACGTTGGGCGCCCAAATGCCCACCTTGTCACCCTTGCCCAGACCGAGAGCCATGAGGCCCCTGGCCAGTTCGTCCGTGTCGCGGGAAAATTCCGTCCAGGTGCGGCGCATCCCGGTGCCGAAATAGACCACGGCTTCCCGGTCCGGAAAGCGGGAAACAGCATCATCCAGCATGCTTCCGAGGGTTTTTTCCTGCAGCATGAAGGTATCGGATCGCATGTTCGGCCTTAGGTCAAAGGGTTGATAAACGTCGAGCGGAACATTGTGCAATTTCATTTGCAAAATGCTCCGGCCGCGCTGCACAGGAGCCGCGTGCAAAGTGTTTTCGTATACCCCTCCGCGCCGCTAAAGAAAAGTCCTGATATGCCGATAAAAGTATTGAATTTTCCGGATCGGCGACATGGGGATGAGGATGGGCATAAGCGCGGGCACAGGCATGGACACGAGCACAGGCACAGGCAGGAGGATGTTTCCCGGCGCGCTGCGCTTCATATTGTCGTGCGCGGTCTGTCTGGCGCTTTTGCAGTCCGCGGGATGTTCGTTGCGTTCAGGCACAGGCGGCGGCGACGGAGAGACGGTGACCGGGCGCGCCGTGAGCAGAGTTGCCCTGAGCGCGGTAGGCACACCCTACCGTATGGGGGGCAGCACGCCGGAAAAAGGTTTCGATTGTTCGGGCCTTGTTTTTTGGGCTTACGCCCGCAACGGCATCAAGGTGCCGCGCACGGCGGCGGAGCAGAGCGGGCTGGGCGCCGCAGTGCGCCGTTCCGAGCTCAAGCCGGGGGACATTCTGGTTTTCAGGATCAAAAGCGGTCTGCACACCGCCCTCTATGTCGGGGAGAACAGTTTTGTGCACAGCCCGAGCAGCGGCAAAACGGTGCGCGTGGACAGCATGTCGAAAAATTACTGGCAGTCCAAGTATATTGCCGCCCGCCGCGTCAGGCGGAGTTGATTGAGGGGCGGCTTCACTGTTCTTTCGTTGCCTTCATTTCCCGCAACCTGAGACCCAGCTCCCGAAGTTGTTTGCCGTCCACATCGGCCGGTGCGCCGGTGAGCAGACAGGACGCTTTCTGGGTTTTGGGGAAGGCTATGACGTCACGGATGCTTTCAGCCCCGGCCAGGAGCATGACCATGCGGTCCAGACCGAATGCTATGCCGCCGTGCGGCGGCGCGCCCATCTCCAGGGCCTGCATGAGGAACCCGAAACGACTTTCCGCGTCTTCCTCCGTGAATCCCAGTGCCTTGAACATGTCCCTCTGCATGGCGGCCGTGTGGTTGCGTATGGAGCCGCCGCCGAGTTCCGTGCCGTTCAGAATCATGTCATAGGCCCTGGCCAGGGCCGCGGCCGGGTCGGCAAGCAAGCTTGCGGCATCGGAGGACCTGGGCGAGGTAAAGGGATGATGGCAGGCGATGAAGCGTTTTTCCTCCCCGTCATACTCAAACAACGGGAAATCCGTGACCCAGAGGAGATTCAGCGCCTTTTCGTCAATCAGCCCCAGCCGCCCGCCAAGCTTGACCCGCAGGTTGCCCAGGGCGGCGTTGACCATCTCCGGTTCTCCCGCCTGGAAAAAGACAAGGTCGCCGGGACGCGCTTCCAGACGTCCCCGCAAACCTTCCCTTTCCTGCGCGGAAAGGAACTTGGCGATGGGCGACTGCCATTCCTCGTCTTTATCAGCCGTTGCCGGGCGCAACTTTATCCAGGCCAGACCCTGCGCCCCGTAAATTTTCACGAATTCCGTGAACTCGTCTATTTCCTTGCGCGACAGACTTTCCCCGCCGGGAACGCGCAGGGCCTTGACCAGAGGCGCGGAGGCGAAAAGCCTGAAGGCGGAATTGCGGACCAGATCCGTCACGTCCTTCAGTTTCAGGTCAAAGCGCGTGTCCGGCTTGTCAACGCCGTAGTCGGCCACTGCCTGGGTGTAAGTCAGGCGAGGCAACGGCAGGGGGACTTCAATCCCCTTCACGTCGCGGACCACGGCGGCGATCATGCCTTCGGCAAGGGCCATGACCTGTTCTTCGTTCACAAAGGACATCTCGATGTCCACCTGGGTGAACTCCGGCTGACGGTCGGCGCGCAGGTCCTCGTCGCGGAAGCAGCGAACGATCTGAAAATAGCGTTCCAGACCGCCGACCATGAGCAGTTGTTTGAAAATCTGCGGACTTTGGGGCAAGGCGTAAAACGCGCCCCTGTTCACTCGGCTCGGCACCAGGAAATCCCGCGCCCCTTCCGGGGTGGACCGGGTCAGGAAGGGTGTTTCGATTTCCAGGAACCCTTTCTCGTCCAGGTAGCGGCGTACGCTCTGCGCGACTTTGTGGCGCAGGATCAGATTCGCGGTCATGCGCGGTCTGCGCAGATCCAGAAAACGGTATTGCAGGCGCAGATTCTCGCCGGGGTCAACGCGGTCTTCTATGGGGAAAGGCGGAGTTTTAGAGGTGTTCAGCAGTTGCCAGCGGCACGCGACCACCTCTATTTCCCCCGTCGGCATGTTCGGATTGGCCATGCCTTCCGGCCGCGCCCGCACATAGCCGGCAACGGCGATAACGTATTCCGAACGTATAATCCCCGCTTTTTCGTGCGCCTCGGCGGAAACTTCAGGGGCGAAAACAACTTGGGTAAGACCTTCGCGGTCGCGCAGGTCCACGAAAATAAGCCCGCCATGGTCGCGCCGGAACTGCACCCATCCGGCCAGACGGACTTCCTGCCCGATGTGTCCGGCCGTCAATTCGCCGCAGTTGTGGGACCGGACGAAAGAACCCAGGGCTTCGACAAAACGGCTGTGTTCCTGTTGCAGATCGGCCTTGGAATCGTTGTTCATCAGAATTTCCTTTACGGACTGAAGAGGCAATTTGGTTTCAGAGCATTTCAAAATTGAGAATGCTCCAAGCGCCGGCGGAGACGTCTCAAAATCAAATTGCCTTAGGGTGGTTTTACTTTGAAAATGTATAAACCGCCCTGCGCGGGTTTGCCTGCAAACCAGCGCCGCGAGATTGGAGCAGGCGGGCTTTGCCCGCCGCAAGCGACTATCTCAAGCGTAAAATGCTTTAAGACGCTCCCTGCGGCGCTTCAGCGGCAACCACCCTTGCGGCCGATTTCCCTTTTGTGCTCGAAGCGGATTTCCGCCCAATCCGCCAGCGTGGCCAAGGAGATGGACACCTGGGAACCTTCGTCCATGTTTTTGATGATCACCTTGCCCCCGGCCAGTTCGGTCGCGCCAAAAATAAGACAGTACTCCGCTTTTGCACGCGATGCCTGCCGCAGCTTGGATCCAAGTTTGCCTTCCCCGAAATCGACGATGCCGGAAAGCTCGGCGGTGCGCAGGATCTGCGCGGCGTGCAGGGCACCGTCCGCGCATTCGGCGTCCAGCACGGCGAAATAAAAGTCCGGCCTCGGAGCGAAGCTGCGCCTTTCCCGTTCGTCCGGAGCTTGGGCCAGAGCCAGAGCCAGACGTTCCATGCCGCAGGCAAAGCCTATGCCGGGGATTTCCGGGCCGCCGAGCAGCGACGTCAGCCCGTCGTAGCGTCCGCCGCCGGCTACGGACCCCTGCGCCCCTATGTTTTCGGAAACGATTTCAAAGGTTGTGCGCATGTAATAGTCCAGCCCGCGCACCAGCCGGGGGTTCAGGACCACGCGCAGTTTCTCCTTGCCCAGTATGCCGAGCAGCTTCTCAAAATGCCCGGCGCACGCCGCGCAGACATGATCGCGGACGGCAGGGGCGTCCTCTGTTTGCGCCCGGCAGGCTGGCACCTTGCAGTCCAGAACGCGCAGGGGGTTATTTTCAATACGCCTGCGGCAGTCAGGACAGAGGGCATCCGGGTCCAGCCCGTGCAGAAATTCGGAGAGTTTTTCCTTGTAGCCGGGGCGGCATACGCGGCAACCCAGAGTGTTCAGTTCCGTGCGCAGACCCTCCAGTCCCAGCTCATGCAGAAAGGAGGCGAGCATGAGCAGAACCTCCGCATCCGTCTGGACGTTGCCGGCCCCCAGACATTCGCAGTTGATCTGGTGGAACTGCCGCATCCTTCCCGCCTGCGGACGCTCATAGCGGAACATGGGACCGCAGGTATACAGCCTGTTCACCGTGCCGCGTCCGTACATACCGCTTTCCAGATAAGCGCGTATGGTCCCGGCCGTGGCCTCCGGACGCATGGTCAGGGAACGCCCCTTGCGGTCCGGAAAGGTATACATTTCCTTTTGCACGATGTCCGTTTCACAGCCTATGCCGCGCCGGAACAGTTCCGTGAACTCGAGCACGGGCAGGCGCAGTTCCTCAAATCCATACGCGCCGAAAACGCGGCGGGCCGTGTCTTCCATAAAGGAGTACAGGGCGCTTTGCGGATGAAAAATGTCGGTAAAACCCTTGACCGTCCCCGGCGTGTTCATCAAAATTTCCTTTATGGTCTGAAACCTCTCCCTTCATGGAGATTTCCGGTTGACTCCCGGCAAGGCGCGGAGGAACACTAGTCCATCAGGCAGGAATTGTCAAAAGACCCGTTGCCCGGACCCCGTCTCGACTTTTGCCCGGTCATTCTGAGCGACGCGAAAAAGTTGTATCTTCCCGATGTTGCTTTTTCAAAGTTGATCCGCTCCGGGCAGGCGGGCTACGGCGCCGAATCAGTGCATTTCCGAAGCGGACACCCGCCCGCCGTTCACGTCCCGCTCCACGGGATAATATATCAAATCAAAGCTTTTCAAATAAATTAGTTTTGTGCGGTTAAAGTCTTGGAAAAGCTTGCAGCGCCTTTCTATTTTTAAAAACCATAATCAAAATCTCATAAAGCCATACTCCAGTGTATGCAGAAATTTGTTGGCTTTTAAGTTGGCCTTTGATAAAGATGAGGCAACGAGACTGCTTAAAGGCGGACATATGAAGTTGAAAGACGCGGCAATCAAGGCTTT
>JAISRC010000135.1 GCA_031273845.1 Desulfovibrio sp. | reverse complement strand
TAAGGCAATTTGATTTTGAGACGCCTCCTCCGGCGTTTAACGGCGAAAGCAAGTTTCGCCTACGCCTGCGGGGCGGGCGGCGGCGCTTCGCGCATACGCCGCCTGAGCATTTTCAACTTTGAAATGCTCTAAACAGGAGCAGTGCCGTGAATGTCGTCAATACCTTGCCCGCGCCCGTCATCCAGATGGGATACGTGGAAAAAATCGTGGAGATGCAGCAGAATCTGCCCTATGTGCAGCAGCTTGCGGCGGGCGAAGCGGCGGTGCGCGCCCTGGAGCAGCATCGGGAAAAAATAGAGGCGGGCACGGCGACGGAGCCGTCCGCCAGGGTCAGGGAACGGGACTCCGGGCAGGGCGGCGGCGAAAACAGGCCGGCCCGCGACGGAGAAACGGCCGGCGACAGTGCGTCCGAAGACGGCGGCGCGGCGAATACGGGGCGTCCCTGGTCGGGCCGTCTGGTGGATATTACAATCTGAAAGGTCTCAATCAGAACATGCAGTTCGGCATTCTTGCGCTCATAAGCATCACGGAACTGGTGCTCTTTATTCTACTTTTGCGCTTTTTCACCCGTCTGCGCAAGTCCGAAAATCTCTATCTGCAGTTGGCCGGGAATCAGCAGTCGCTCATGGACAAGCTGCATGCCAACGCCGAACTGGAACGCGAGCTTGTGCAGAGTTTTGCCGCGCGCCAGGCCGAATTGCGCAAACTGGACGCGGACTTGGAAAAACGCGCCGGGGAACTGCGTTCCCTGCTGGAACAGGCGGAACGCATCGGCCGTTCTCCGCAGTTTCTGCGCGGCCTGATCAAATCGGGCAGCCGGGAAGGGCGGTCTCCCGCCCAACTGGCCAAGGCTACCGGGCTTTCCCTTGATGAAGTGCAGCTTATCCTTGCCCAGGAAAGGAACTGATTCCTGTTCCCTACAGCATGTTACGTTTGAGATTGTCGCTTACGGCGGGCATAGCCCGCCTGCTCCAATCCCGCAACAGGGTTTGCAGGCAAAGCTCTGCAGGGCGGATACGCTTTTTCAAAATGATCCGTTCTCGTTTCCGGCAAGCCGTGCATCATGCCGGCCCGAAAGTTGCATTCTCCGGGGCAGAGGTGAACTATGCATCTGAGCATGCCCGAAGCGCAAAAGAAAAACTCACGCGGAACGCGGCGTTTGCGGCTGATCCTGCTTGCGGCCCTGTGCGCCGTGGCCGTCGGCGCGGCCTTGCGCCACTTCAGCGATGCCGGTCTGAAATTTGATGCCGCGCGCCCTTCCGGCGTCGGGGCCGCGGACGGCGCGCCTCCGGCGGGAGCGGAGCAGGGGGGAAGCTCCGGCGCTCTTCCGCCTGCCGAAGCGCGGGGACCTGAGACATCCGCCCCGGATTCCGCTTCCGGGACAGTGCCGGACGGCGCGGCGCGGGAAACGGAAAGCGCGGGCGAACGGGAACGCGCTTACAGACTGGCCGAAGAAGAGGCGGAGCGCAGATTGCAGGAAGCGTCCTTACAGGAAGCCGGGGCAGCGGTCGCGTACCGGCAGGCTGCCGTCAGGGCCGGGCGCGGCAAGACCGGCGCCGCCGAGCTTGCGGAAGCCGAAGCCGCCCTGGAAAAGGCACGGGCGGTCACCAGAACGGCGCGACGGGATTTTGAGGCGGCAGGCCTGAAACGCGCCGAAGCCGGCGCTGAAGCGCGGCGCGCTTCAGGCGTGTCCGGCGCGGGCGGCGGCAGGACGATGCCGAGGCAGGCCGTTGCCGGTCAGTAAGGCAATTTGATTTTGAGACGCATCCTTCGGCGCCTAACGGCGAAACGCAGTTTCGCCTACGTCTGCGGGGCGGGCGGCGGCGCTTTGCGCTTACGCCGCCTGAGCATTTTCAACTTTGAAATGCTCTAATTCGATTTCCAAATCAAAACTGCATCCATGCACTTTTGGAGCGAAAATCGAATACATCGGCACCTCAAAAAAGGAGCAGTCATGCATCTGCGCAGACGGGTTTTAGTCACGGGCGGTTCGGGTTTTTTGGGCTCGCACCTTTGCGGGCGTCTGCTTGAGGCGGGCGACGAGGTGGTCTGCGCGGACAACTTTTTCACGGGTCCCCGCGCCAATGTGGAGCATTTGCTGGATAACCGGCGCTTTGAGCTTTTGCGCCACGACATTACCTTTCCCTTGTATCTGGAAACCGACCGTATTTTCAATCTGGCGTGTCCCGCCTCGCCCGTGCATTATCAGCGCGACCCTGTGCAGACCATCAAAACCTGCGTGCACGGGGCCATCAATGTGCTCGGCCTGGCCAAGCGCGTGGGAGCGCGCGTTTTTCAGGCTTCAACCTCCGAGGTTTACGGCGACCCGGAGGAGCATCCGCAGACGGAATCGTATGTGGGGCATGTGAACCCCATAGGGGAGCGGTCCTGTTACGATGAGGGCAAGCGTTGCGCCGAGGCCATTTTTTTCGCATACCGGCGCATGCACGGTCTGGAAATAAAGGTGGGGAGGATATTCAACACCTACGGTCCGCGCATGCACCCCAACGACGGCAGGGTGGTTTCCAATTTTCTGGTCCAGGCCCTGCTCGGCAGGGATATCACCATTTACGGCAACGGTTCCCAGACCCGTTCCTTCTGTTATGTGGATGATCTGGTAGAGTGCATGCTGCGTTTCATGGATTCGCCGGGCGACTTCACGGGTCCTATGAATATGGGCAATCCGGGGGAGTTTACCATAATGGAGTTGGCGCGGCTGATCACGGATGTTACGGGATCGTCCTCGCGGATTGTCTCCCTGCCTTTGCCGGGGGACGATCCGGTGCGGCGTAGGCCGGACATCGGGCAGGCCGGGAAGCATTTGGGTTGGAAGCCGCGCATCGGTCTTAAAGAGGGATTGCAAAAGACGGCGGCCTATTTTGAGGATATGTTGCATGCGGGCGAATTGAAGATACTCTGACAGAGGTACGGAATGTCGCAACATGCTTTTGTCAAATCGGCAGGGAGTGAGGCGCGTCCTGATTATATGTAGTAGTTCAGACTTGATCTGACAGTCGGCTCCGTTTTGAGTGTGTCCTGTCGTCCGATTAGTTGAGCTGTCCGACCTTTTCCTTCCAGAGTTGTTTTCCATCAAGGAGTGTCCGCATGGGCGTTCTGCCGCAGCACATTTTTCCTTGGTGGGTCCGTTCGGTGTTGTAGCTGTCTATCCAGACATCCAGGTCGGCCTGTATCTCCGCCAGAGAATGATAGAGTTTCCGTCGGAACGCAACCTGGTAAAGCTCCTGTAATATGGTTTTGTGGAAACGTTCGCAGATGCCGTTTGTCTGCGGATGCCGCGCCTTGGTTTTGGTGTGCTCTATGCCGTTTACGCCAAGGTACAGCTCGTAATCGTGTTCTTCGACTTTCCCGCAGTATTCCGTCCC
>JAISRC010000088.1 GCA_031273845.1 Desulfovibrio sp. | reverse complement strand
GGGTTTCATGGAATATAAATACATCATTAATACAATTAGTTAAAGCAATTTTCCTAAATACCCAAAAATATCCTAGCGAAATCTTTTGGTAAGACAATAGGAGTTTTTAGAGGTTCCCTTGAAGTACAGCTTGCCTGAAGCCGATTATCTACCTTGATATGAACGCACTCCTGCATCGAATGAAACAACAGGAACATCACCAATCGCCGCAACCGGCGTCAGTTTAGAGCATTTTACGCTTGAGATTGTCGCTTGCGGCGGGCAAAGCCCGCCAGCTCCAATCTCGCTGCGCGGGTTTGCAGGCAAACCCGCGCAGGTCGGTTTATACAATTTCAAAGTCAAAATGCTCTAATTCGATTTCCAAATCAAAACTGCATCCATGCAGTTTTGATTTGTCGGCGGCGGCACGAGCGCGGTCGCGCCTTGCTTCTCGAAATGCTCCGCATTTCGGCGCGATGTCCTGTCGCCCATTCCAATTCGGAATTAAAAATTAACGCATTTTTAATTCCGAATTGGAATAAAAACTTATCCATAAATAGTGTTTCGCGGGCAAATACTGCACCCCCCCCCGATATATATTCAGCAGGTTCTATTTGAGGGGGGTCCGGGGGAAATCATTTCCCCCGGCGAGGTTCGGGGCGAAGCCCCGATTAAATCAGCGTTTCCTTAGCTTTCTGAAACGCTCCGGTGCGTCAGCGGGCTACAAGCACGGATACCTTCGCCAGCCGGACCACTTTTTCAGCCACGGACCCGAAGAGGATATTGTCGAATCCCTTGCGCCCGCGCGTGCCGATGACGATGAGGTCGGCACCGGATTCTTCGGCGCGCTGCAGTATCGCTTCCGCGGGGTTCCCCGGCACGGCCCTGCCTGTGGCCTGCACTCCGGCGGCATTGGTTTTGATGAATTTCTCCATGCTTGCGGCGGCGCTTGACAGTATGTGGTGCTCCATATCCTGCAGTTTTTGGATTTCGATTTCCTGGTGCCCGCCGATGTCGGTCAACAGGGGGGACACGAAGATAAACTCCAAGGGGGCGTTGTAGGTTTTCGCGACGGCAACGGCACGGGCGGCGACCAACTCGCTGTTTTGGGAAAAATCGACCGGGCAGAGAATTTTTTTCACAGTGGCGGTACTCACGGCAGCTCCTTTTAAAGCAATTTGATTTTGAGACGCCTTCTCCGGCGCATACAAATTTCCGCATGGAAACTTATAAAAAACCAATACGCTATATTGTTACACCGTTTTCACCAAAAAAGCAAGCAACAAGAACTTTCGCATCAGAATACAGCGAAGACTCCGCAGGCCGAAGCCCGCAGAGTCCAGGTTCGCCGGGTTTTCAATTTTGAAATGCTCCGATCATCAAGCGGGTTACGCTGTAAAATTGAAAGCCTGCCCGCTTGTTTGCGCTCTCGTCACGGAGCTGTATGCACGGTCGGCGAGAGACAGCAACAGATCCCCGGCTTTGGGGGCAGGATTCGCGCCGGCCGGATTTATGCCGTTATTCGCGGCTTGTTTTTGTTTCTCCAGGAATGCGGCCGATTCTTCAGGGGACACAATGCCGTCCTGATTGATGTCCAAGGCATCGAAAACCTCTCCGCCGGCCCCTGATTCTTCTGATTTCACGCCGGATTCTTCTGACTTTACGCGGGTAAACAGGGCGGAGCGTTGCAGTTCCAAGGCGTTCTCAAGTTCTTCCGACGACACGGTTCCGTCCCGATCCGTGTCCAGAGCATCGTATGTCTGCTGATCCAACCCGGATTCCTCCAAACTCACTTTCCCGTCGCCGTCGCTGTCCAGGTCGCTGAACAGCTCGGCGGCAAGATTTCCGGACTGCCGGGCTTTTTCGGCATTGGAAGTTTTCAGAAATTCTTCCCAATACGATGTCGCATCTTGTGAAGATAAAGCGGCGATACTCATCATCCTCTCCTTGCTTTGCGCTGAATCGATTTGCACTTCAAAACCGCCTGACAGGAAAATTTTTCCTGCCGGAAGACGACAAGCAAGAAATATGCCGTTGAAGTTTTCCCCCCCGGTCCGGCATCCACTGCCCCGGATTACGCGCATTCACGACAGGCCCGGCAAAATTTGTCGAAAACAGCTTGCTTTTAGGGCTTTCATAAAGTATTCTCAAATATTGACATAAATACGGCGCGCGATGCAATGACACAAAACAGCACCTTCCTGCCTTTTTCAAGGCCCGCCATAAGCGATGCCGAAACAGCGGCGGCAGTCCGCGTGTTGCGCTCGGGCTGGATCACCACCGGACCGGAAAATCTGAAACTGGAAGAAGACTTTTGCAGGATTTTCGGATGCAGGCACGCCGTTGCCCTGTCTTCCGCCACGGCCGGGATGCATCTGACGCTGTCGGCCCTGGGCGCAGGCCCCGGCGACGAAGTGATCACCCCATCCCTGACGTGGGTATCCACCCTGAACATGATCACCCTCTTGGGGGCGACCCCGGTCATGGCGGACGTGGACCACGACACCCTCATGCTCGACCCTGCCGCGGTGGAGGCCGCCGTCACCCCGCGCAGCAAGATCATTATTCCGGTGCATTACGCCGGAGCGCCGGCGGACCTTGACGCCCTGCGGACCATAGCCCGCAAACACGGCCTTTTCCTGCTGGAAGACGCGGCGCACGCCGTGGGCACCCGCTACGGCGAACAATGGATCGGAGCCGAAGGAAGCGCGCTTTTTTCCTTCCACGCCATCAAGAACGTCACCTGCGCCGAAGGCGGGCTCCTGGCGACCGACGATGCCGCCCTGGCCGAACGGGTACGCAGACTGCGATTTCACGGCCTGGGCATGGATGCCTTTGATCGGGACGCGCGGGGACGCAAAGCCCAGGCGGAGGTGATTGAGCCGGGCTGGAAGTATAACCTGTCCGACCTGCACGCCGCGCTGGCCGTAGTTCAGCTTTCCCGTCTGCCGGAACTGAACGCGAAACGCCGGAGCCTGGCTGAACGCTATCTCCGGCGCATCGACGCCTCCGTCTGGCTCCCCGTACAAGACCCCGTCTATCCCCACAAGCACGCCCGGCATCTGTTCATGATCCGCGCGGACAAAGAGCATTGCGGCCTGGACAGGAACACGCTCATGGAAAAGCTCAAAAGCGCGGGCATAGGCACCGGTCTGCATTTCCTGGCCGCTCATACGCAGAAATACTACCGTGAACGCCTTCCCGGTCTTTCACTGCCGAATACGGAATGGAACTCCGAACGCCTGTGTACCCTGCCCCTCTTCCCGGACATGACCGACGACGATGTGGACCGCGTGCTGGATGCCCTTTCCGCGGCATTTGAAGGTAAACTATGACCGATGCCCGACCCGTGCGCAAAGTTTCTCTGGTCATCCCGGCCTACAACGAAGAAGCAAGCCTGCCCGAACTGATCGAACGCGCCGGCAAAACCTGCCGCGCCCTGAACAGGGAATACGAGATCATTCTGGTGGACGACGGCAGTTCCGACCGTACGCCCGAACTTATCGCCGAGGCGGCGGAAGACCCGGAAAAACGCATCACCGGCGTCATGCTCAACCGCAACTACGGGCAACACGCAGCGGTCATGGCCGGCTTCAGTCTGGCGGGGGGGGATTTGATCATCACCCTTGACGCCGATCTGCAGAATCCGCCTGAAGAGATACCTCGTCTCATCGAGACGGCCGAGCGGGGTTACGACATTGTAGGCACGGTACGAGCCGAACGCAAGGATACGCTGTTCAGGCGGCTGGCCTCGCGTCTGGTCAACTCCATGATCACAAAGGCCACGGGCAGGCGGAGCGGCGACTACGGCTGCATGCTGCGCGCCTATCGCCGCCATATCGTGGAAGCCGTGCTCCTCTGCCGCGAACACAGCACCTTCATACCCGTTCTGGCCGACTCCTTTGCCCGCGACACCGCGGAAATCCCCGTCGGCCACGACGAGCGCAAGTTCGGCGATTCAAAATACAGCTTCGTCAAACTGATCAATCTGATGTTCGATCTGGTCACCTGCCTCACGACCACTCCCCTGCGCCTGCTCAGCATTCTCGGCTGCGCCGTGGCCGCCGCGGGCTTTTTTCTGGCCTTTCTGCTCGTGTTCCTGCGCCTGCTGCTCGGTCCGGATTGGGCTGCGGAAGGCGTATTCATGCTTTTTGCCGTGCTCTTCATCTTTGTGGGCGCGCAGTTCATCGGCATGGGGCTTCTGGGCGAATACATTGGGCGCATATACACCGATGTGCGCGCGCGGCCGCGTTGGTTCATCCGAAAAATATGCGGCAAAGGTCCGGACAGGATCCCGGACGAAATGAACATCATCGTGGATTGAAACATGAAAACAGCGGTATTCGCCTATCACGACATCGGATGCATCGGTCTGCAGGCGCTTGCGGACGCAGGCTTCGAGATACAGGCCGTGTTCACCCACGCGGACAGTCCGAACGAGAACAGGTTTTTTTCCTCCGTGGCCCATCTGTCCGCCTGCCTCAACCTGCCCGTCTTTGCCCCGGAAGACGTGAACCATCCCCTGCGCCTGGAACAGATCCGGGCGCTCAAGCCGGACGTGTTCTTTTCCTTCTACTACCGCAAGCTGCTCAGCGACGAGCTCTTGTCCATAGCCCCGCTGGGCGGCTATAACCTGCATGGTTCCCTGCTCCCCCGATACCGGGGACGAGCCCCGGTAAACTGGGTCCTGGTGAACGGCGGGAAACAAAGCGGGGTGACCCTGCATAAAATGACAAACCGGGCGGATGCCGGCCCTGTTGTCGGGCAGTTGCCCGTTGCAGTGGCCGACGACGACGATGCTCCGGGCCTGCACCGAAAAATCGCGGCTGCTGCCCGCGAACTGCTGAACGATTTTCTGCCCCGGATTAAAAACGGTACGGTTGAACTGCGCGAACAGGACGAAAGTCAGGCGTCATATTTCGGCCGTCGCCGGCCGGAAGACGGAGAGATACACTGGGACAGGCCGGCGCGCGAGATATATAATCTGGTGCGCGCCGTGACGGAACCTTATCCGGGGGCCTTCACCCATGCGGGCAGACGCAAAATGCTGGTCTGGAAAAGCCTCGTCCGGGCGGACTCGCGCCCTGAAAAGCCGGGCACGGTGCTTTCCGTGGACCCTCTGCTGATCGCCTGCGCCGAGGGCTGCCTGGAAATATGCGCCGGGCAGGCGGAAGACGGCATTTTCCAACAGGGCGCTGCCCTGGCTACGGAAATGGGCCTGACGCCGGGGGCGCTCCTGGGGGCCGCCGCCCCGGCGGGGAAAGAAAAAAAGGTGACGCGGGTGCTGATTCTGGGGGCCGACGGGTTCATCGGCAACCATCTCAGCGAACGCCTGCTTCGGGAAGACGGCTACGAGATTTACGGCATGGACATCGGCTCCGATGCGATCCGCCGCTTCAGCGGCAACCCCCGTTTCCATTTTGTGGAAGGCGACATCAGCATCCACACGGAATGGATTGAATACCACATCAAAAAATGCGACGTCATCCTGCCTCTTGTGGCAATCGCCACGCCTGTGGAGTACACGCGCAATCCCCTGCGCGTCTTTGAACTGGACTTTGAAGAAAACCTGAAAATCGTCCGCTACTGCGTCAACTACCGGAAACGCATCCTCTTTCCCTCCACTTCCGAAGTTTACGGCATGTGCGGGGATGACGAATTCGACGAGGACCGCTCCAACCTTGTCCTAGGTCCCATCAACAAGGAGCGCTGGATCTATTCCGCCTCCAAACAGCTTCTGGACCGCGTCATCTGGGCTTACGGCGCACACCGCGGCCTGAATTTCACCCTGTTCAGACCCTTCAACTGGATCGGCCCGCGTCTGGACAGCCTGGATTCGGCCCGCATCGGCAGTTCCAGAGCCATCACCCAGCTTATCCTGAATCTGGTGGAAGGCACCCCCTTCAATCTGGTGGACGGCGGGGCGCAGAAGCGCTGTTTCACGGACATTCGCGACGGCATCGAAGCCCTGTACCGCATCATCGAAAACAAAGACGGGCGTTGCAACGGACAGATCGTCAACATCGGCAACCCCGACAACGAGGCCGGCATTCGGGAACTGGCGGAAATGCTTCTGGACTGTTTCGAAAAACACCCCCTGCGCGGGCTTTTCCCGCCTTTCGCAGGTTTCCGGGCGGTGGAAAGCGGGCAATATTACGGCCGCGGATATCAGGATATGCAGCACAGGCGGCCGAGCATCAGGAATGCGCGCCGACTGCTGGGTTGGACGCCGAAAGTGCCCCTGCGCATGACCGTCGAGGACACCCTGGACTATTTCCTGCGTTCCACCGTCGAAGCGCGGGAGTAAAACAGCAGGATGAAAACAATCGGTCTGCGGGTGGATGCGGATACTTACGCGGGCACGCGGGACGGCGTGCCCGCTTTGCTCACGCTCCTTGCCGGACGAAAGATCCGCGCTTCCTTTTTTTTCAGCGTCGGCCCGGACAACATGGGCAGGCATCTATGGCGCATACTTCGCCCCGCCTTTCTCCGGAAAATGCTGCGCTCCAACGCGCCTTTCCTCTACGGGCCGCGTATCCTGCTGGCCGGAACCGCATGGCCGGGCAGACGCATCGCCGAAACGCAGGGCCGGATCATGCGGCAATGTCTGGAGGAAGGCCATGAAGCCGGTCTGCACGCCTGGGACCACCACGCCTGGCAGAAGCACATGCCGGATTGGCCGGTCGGAGAACTGCGCCGGCAAAGCGCAAAAGGGCTGGAAGCCCTGGAGGCCGTCTTGGGAAGCAGGGTACACTGCTCGGCCGCTCCCGGCTGGCGCGCCGACGGGAGGGTCGTCGAGGCCAAGGAAACTTTCGCCTTCACCTACAACAGCGATTGCCGGGGAGAGAGGCCCTTCCGCCCCAGACTCGCGGACGGCCGGGCGGCAACGCCGCAGATCCCCGTCTCCCTGCCCACCTATGACGAAGTGATCGGGAGAGAAGTGCGGGAAAAAGAGTTCAACACATATATACTCAATGCCGTACACGCCTGCCGGGGTGTGCCCGTGTACACGATCCACGCCGAGGTGGAGGGGATGTCGCGCGCCGGACTCTTTGCGGACCTCATGGATAAAGCCGCGCGCGAGGGCATGCGCTTCTGCCCGTTACGCGATCTTCTTCCGCCCGACCCGGCGGATCTGCCTTGGGGCAGTATTGAACTGCGACCTTTCCCCGGCCGCGAGGGACTGCTCGGCATACAGTGCGGCGAGGACGCGGAAAGGACGGAAGCAGCAGGGCATCATACCTGCGGCCCGGCCGGCTTACAAAACGGGGAGGACGCGGACGGCACTGAAACGGCAGGGTATCATGCCCGCGGGCAGGCATGCATGCAAAACGACGGGGACATGCGGGGATGAACGGCGAAAAGCTCTCGATTCTTGTCATACTGCCCGTATTTTTCGCCCTGCTCTATCTGCTTCCCTTGGGCGCGGCCCCGTTGCGCGTCCCGGACGAAACGCGCTACGCGGAGATCAGCAGGGAAATGGCGACAAGCGGCGACTGGGTCGTACCGCGCCTGCTCGGCAAGCGTTATTTTGAAAAACCGCCGGCGGGATACTGGATAAACAGCATAAGCCTGATCATTTTCGGAGAAAACAACTTTGCCGCGCGCCTGGGGCCGGCCTTGAGCACAGGTCTCGGCGCGTTCATGGTTTACGCGCTGGCCCTTGCCCTGCGGCGTGAGCGCCGCACGGCCCTGAGCGCCGCGCTGATACACCTCTCTATGCTCCAGGTCCTGGGCATAGGCACCTACAACGTGCTGGACGCCGCGTTCAGCATGTGGGTGACGGCATCCATGCTCTGCTCTTGGGCGGCCCTGCGCGCCCGCACCCCGTGGGGCCGCCTCTGCGCCTTTGCCCTCCTCGGCTCCGCCTGCGGCATGGCCTTTCTGACCAAAGGCTTTTCGGGACCGGCGCTTGCCGCGCTTGCCGTCCTGCCCGTCGCCCTGAAAGAAAAGTCCTTGCGTGTCCTTTTTCTGCACGGCCCGGTCGCCGTCCTTGCCGCCGTGCTGGTCGCCCTGCCCTGGGGACTCTTGATTGCCTGCAGGGAAGCGGATTTCTGGAATTATTTCTTCTGGGTGGAACATATCAAGCGTTTTGCCGGGGAAAAGGCGCAGCACAGCGAGCCTTTCTGGTTTTACCTGCCCTGGTTCGCGGGCGGCATGATCCCCTGGCTCGGACTTGCGCCGGGCGCGCTGAAAAAGGCATGGCAAGAGCGGACGGCCCGCCCCGAGCTTTTTTTCCTCCTGAGCTGGGTTGTGATGCCCCTGCTCTTTTTCAGCGCGGCCAAGGGCAAGCTGCCTACCTACATCCTGCCCTGCGCCGCGCCGCTGGCCCTGCTCCTGGCATTTTACGCCGACCGGACGCGCCCGAACGCGCCGGGCAACGATACGCCGGGGCATGCAGGGCCGGACCCCCTGAAAATCAACGGTCTGATCAACCTGGGTATAGGTCTGGCCGGTCTGGCCGCTTTCCCTGTTTTTTTCTTTGATCTGACGCCCGGGCCCGCTGTTTACGCCGAGGGAGAGAAATTCAAACTGTGGCTTTGTTCGGCTGCCTTCGGAGGCTGGATTCTGTTCAGCCTTTTGTCGTTGGCGGAAGGACGGCGGCACTGGCGGGCGGCGGCACTGTGCCCGTTGCCGATTATTCTGGCCGCCGCTTTCGTCCTGCCCGCCCGGATCACGGATCAGAAGGAGCCGGAAGGCCTTATCCGTCCGCATATTGAGGAACTCCGGCGTTGCCGTTATGTTTTCGCCGGGTCCGTGGGGCTGGCGGCGGGACTGGCCTTCGAACTCAAGCGTAGCGATGTGCTGCTGTACAACGACGAGGGTGAACTGGCATACGGCCTGAGTTACCCCGACGGTCGCGGCGGGACGGTGAGCGCCGCCGCTTTCCCGGCCTGGCTTGAAAAAAACCGGAAGGAAGGCGATACGGCCCTGCTGATCCGGGACCGGGATCTGCCGCCCGACCTCGGCGTAACGCCTGATGCGGTGTACCGCAAAGGCGGCCTCCTGTTGCTCGTCTTCAAGGCATCTCAACAAGGTTTCAATCCACAACCGGCGCCGGCCGCCGATTAGAGCATTTCAAAGTTGAACATACTCTATGATTACACTGGAGCGGGAAAACACGGGAAAAGTTTTTTTGAAGGCATAAGGCATGGATTCCCACGGGCCGCAAGCGGCCCTCGGAATGACAGGAAGTTGTCATGAATGCCGGTGAGTTGTCGTTGCACAGAGGGTTGTCATTGCGAGCGGCGAAGCCGCGCGGCAGTCCATGCCTTTCAGGGTATCCTCAATGTTGAAATGCTCTAGGAGCCTGTCGGACCTTGCCTTAAAATATTTATAACATACTGAAATTATTATATACGGCTTTCATTGACCGGATTTGCTATATATAAAAATATCAGTATGTTACAGAAAATACATGCTTAAAGTCCGACAAACT
>JAISRC010000061.1 GCA_031273845.1 Desulfovibrio sp. | reverse complement strand
AAAAGCATGAAATTATCTATAAAATCAAATAGTTGACTGTAGTAAAAATTTGACCAGACATACGGGTTTGCGATCCTGCTATTTCAAGTGGTTAACCTTCTTAACCGGACAGCAATGTTTCAAAATATCAAATATTAAAACTATCATTTTGCACAATAGGATAAATTATGGCTGATATTTTGTCAATACTGCCGAACCGGGAAAAGAGAAGGCGTAACGGGATGTCTGCAAATTCGTTATGATTTCTGAGTAAAACCAAAGGTAATGCCACAAAAGGAGGCCCCGCCGATCCGAATGGACGGCGTGCGCTTTTTGCGTGTCGCGAAACGCCGGCTCCCATCAGCCGGGACGGAGTCAATCAGCGGCCTGCATCGGTTGCGGGTTGAAACAGGCATTGACTTCACAAAAAATTTCTTTAAGGTCAGAACATTCCGGTTTCAGACGGCGTCAGGCGTTTTTTTTCATTCTCCGCAGGCATATTTTTTGAGGAACGCATGGAAGAACTGCTCATTGAAGGCGGCGTACCCCTGAAGGGGAGCATCCGCGTAAGCGGTTCCAAGAATGCCGCTCTGCCCATACTGTTCTCCTCCATACTTCTGGACTCCCCTGCCACCTTTCACAATGTCCCGCGCCTGCGCGACATAGCCACCACCAACGCCATGCTCCGCATTCTGGGGCGTCCGGCGGACTTCACGGACCCGGAAGGACACAGTGTGCGCGTGGAAATAGGCGCGCCGGCCGGGGAAGCCCCTTATGAACTGGTCAAGACCATGCGCGCTTCGGTGCTGGTGCTCGGCCCGCTCCTTGCGCGCCTAGGCTTCGCCAGGGTGGCCCTGCCGGGCGGTTGCGCCATAGGGGCGCGGCCCGTCGAGCAACACACCAGGGCGCTGGAAAAAATGGGGGCGCGGCTGGAACTGGATTCCGGCTATATCATCGGGCGTTGCGGCAGACTGCGCGGCGCGGACATCACCTTCGATTTCCCGACCGTGGGCGGCACAGAGCATCTGATCATGGCCGCAGCGCAGGCCGAGGGAGAAACCATGCTGCGCAACTGCGCACGGGAACCGGAGATCTCGGATCTGGCGAACTTCCTCAATGCCTGCGGCGCGAAAATTTCCGGCCAGGGAACGGACATCATCCATATCCGCGGCGTCACTTCCCTGCACGGCTGTGAATACCGGGTCATGCCGGACAGGGTGGAGGCAGGCACGTTTCTGGCGGCGGCCGCCATAACCGGCGGAGACTGCGATATCGTCGGATGCCCGGTGGAAGAAATCACGGCCGTCGTGGCCAAACTGGGCGAAATGGGCGTCACCGTCGAACCGCACGCATGCGGCGTGAGCGTGCGGCGCAACGGGACACTGCGCTGCGTGGACATGACGACCAGGCCCTACCCCGGCTTTCCGACCGACATGCAGGCCCAGATCACGGCCCTCATGACCCTGGCCGAAGGTTCCGGCACCGTGGAGGAAACCATCTTCGAAAACCGCTTCATGCATGTGCCGGAACTTATGCGCATGGGAGCGGACATACGCCTTGCCGGGTCCCGCGCCGTCATCCGGGGTGTACCGGCTCTGGCCGGCGCCCCGGTCATGGCCTCGGACCTCAGGGCCAGCGCCTCGCTGGTGCTGGCCGGTCTGGCCGCTTCCGGACTGACCAGGGTACAGCGCATCTACCACCTGGACCGGGGCTATGAGCGCATCGAACACAAGCTCGAAGCGGCCGGGGCGCGCATTCGGCGGGTCTGAAGGCAATTTGATTTTGAAACGCCTCCTCCGGCGTTTAACGGCGAAAGCAAGTTTCGCCCACGCCCGCGGGGCGGGCGGCGGCGCTTCGCGCATACGCCGCCTGAGCATTTTCAACTTTGAAAAGCTCAAAGGGCCGCAAAGGGCCGCATTTTCGTACCTGCATTTTCTGCTTTTCCCCGAAGTCTGCCTGTTATGCGGGGCGGCGGGCATACTGGCCTTCCGGGAACCCTTTTACGGGCTCCTTGCTCTGTTTCTGATCATTCTCACGGATCTGCCGCGTTCGCGGGATCTGACGCGCCTGTGCTGCCTGGGGGCGGCCTTTGTCGCGGCCTTTGCCTGGGCCGGCCTGCGCGAGCAGGTTGCGCCGGAACTCCCGCAATGGCTGGAGCGGGCCTCGGCGCTCAGGGAAGACGCACGCGGGGAACTGCGTCCGCCGCTTCCCGTCCGCATCCGCGCGCTGGTCGAGAGTTCCGTGTCGCTGCCCGGCGGACGCGTCCGAGTGGTCCTTTCCCGCATCGCCCCAGCCGATGCATCTTCTCCGGGCGGCGAATACGCAGGCAAAGCGCTCTGGACATGGAACCGCCCGGAATTCATACCCTTGCCCGGCGAAACTCTGGAGCTTTCCCCCCGCTTGCTGCCCCTGCGGGGTCTGAGCAATCCGGGGCTCCCGGACCATGAACTCCGTATGCACGACCAGGGTATATGGTTCAGCGCCCGGAGCGGCGGCGCAAGCCTTGCCGTTGCCGGGTCCGCCCATGCCGGCTTGCGCGTGCCGGCGGGAGAAATGTCGAGGAAAAAAAGCGGCGATGCGGGCCGGAAAGACGGCACGGGACAAGAAAACGATGTAGGCCGGAAAAACGAGGCGGACCGAGAAAACCGGACGGAGGAAGACGCGGGTCTCGGCGTTTCGTTGCGTCTTCGCCTGTCCCTACTGCGGGAAAAGGCGCGCGATCTTTTTTACTCCGCCCTGCCCGCAAGCGCGGAAAAGATCGCTACGGCGGGAAACGATACGAAAGGAAACGATACGAAAGGAAACGATACCGAAAGGATCGCTGCGGCAAGGAAGGATACGGAAAGGATTGCCGCGGCAGGGAACAATGCGGAAAAGCGCGGCGCGGAAAGAACCTTTCGCCCCGGCGTGGGCATCCTGCCCGCTCTTGTTTTCGGGGACCGCTCCCTTATTTCCCCGCGCCAGGCGGACCTTTTTGCCGGAGCGGGCCTGTCGCACAGTCTGGCCCTGTCCGGCATGCATCTGACCTTTGCTGTGCTGGCAGGCATCGTCTGTGCGCGCCTCGCGGGGCGTGTACGCCCGTCCCTGTATCTGCGTCTGCCGCGTCCGAGGCCGGCCCTGTTGTGTTCCCTGCCCTTTGCCCTGCTCTATCTCTGGCTCGGTCAGGCTCCGGTTTCCCTACAGCGGGCGGCATGTATGCTTTGCGCGGCCGTCCTGTTTTCCTTCATGAACAAGCCGCGCCTGATTCTGGACAGCCTGTGCGCGGCCCTTTTCGTCCTCCTGCTCCGGGATCCCTTTGTGCTCTTCGACCTGTCGCTGCAGCTTTCCGCCTTGTGCATGGCCTGCATAGCCCTGACCCTGCCCGGCATCCTGCGTCTTTCCGAGAGACTCTTCCCCGCCGGCGGGACGGAGGAGGACAGGGCGGCGCCGTCTCCGGCCGTGCGCCTGAAACGCGGCGCGTTCATTCTGGCGGCGAATTCCCTGTGCATTCAGATTGTCCTGTTGCCCCTGACCCTGCGCGCCTTCGGAAGCGCGGGGCTGCTCTTTCCCCTGAATCTCCTCTGGCTGCCGCTCCTGCAGGGCCTGATCCTGCCCCAGTCCTTCGCCGCGCTTGCGGCCCTGTGCCTGGATTTTCCCGCCGCCGGCGCGGCCCTGCTGCATCTCGCCGCCCTGCCCTGCGAAGGACTGGTCGAACTGCTGGAGAACCTGGACGGTGCCGGGCTGATGCCCGCCCCCTTGTTGCCGCGTCCGCACGGCCTGAGCATGGCCGCCTTCTGGCTGCTTTGCCTGTGCCTGCCGCGCCTCTTTTCGCGCGGCTCCCGGCACGGAACGGCCGGCGAAGGGAATCGTGAAGGAAGATACGGGGCCGGGTACGAAGGGAACTGCGAGGCCGGGCATGAAGCGGGGCGCGGAGAAAGGCGGCGGACTTTGTCCGGGGCGGATATGGCCGTCCCGGCATGCGCCCTGGTCTGTCTGATTCTGCCCTTTATTTTTCTGAACAGGCCGGCACCGGGTCTTACCCTTACCATGCCGGACGTGGGGCAGGGACAGGCGGTGCTGCTGGAATGGTCCCTGCCCGGCCGGGAGGGCGGGGGGCGCATAATTCTGGACGGAGGCGGTTCGCCGAACCCGGAATTTTTCGATCCAGGGAGACGCATAGTCGCCCCTCTGCTCACGGACAACACCCTGCCGCGTCTTACGGCGGTCATCAACAGCCATCCGGACGCAGACCACCTTGCCGGTCTGCTGTGGATACTGCGGCATTTTTCCGTGGGCAGGGTTATGGGCAACGGGGAAAGCCCGCGCGGCTCGCTTGCCGTACGGACGCGGGACGCCCTGCGCGCCGGTGCCCTGCGCATGGAAACATTGCGGGCCGGCGATATTTATGAGCCGGCGGAAGACTTGCGTCTGGAGGTTTTGAATCCCCCGCCGAACGGCACGGGAACCTCCAACAACCTCTCCCTGGTGCTGCGGCTGGTCTGGCGGGGCAGGGCCCTGGCCCTCATCTGCGGCGACGCCGAGCGCGATGTCCTGAACAGGCTCATAGAAGAAGGCCGCGATTTGTCCGCGCAGGTCCTGATCCTGCCGCATCACGGGTCACGGAACGGTTTTGCGGAGGGTTTTCATCAGGTCGTCAACCCCCGTTTTGCGCTGGTTTCCTGCGCTTTCGCCAATGTATGGGGTTTTCCCGCACGGGTGGTGCGCGAAAATTTGAAAAATGCGGGGATTCCCCTGTACAGCACGGCGGAGCGCGGGATGATCCGCCTGCGCTGGAGCGCTCCCGATGCAGAGCCGGACTTGTTCACAACGCGCTAATCTTTTCGGCTTTCATGCCGATAAGGGTTAAGAGCATTTCAAAATTGAAATGCTCCAGGCGGCGCAAGCGCGAAGCGCCGCCGCCCGCCCCGCGGGCGCAGGCGAAACTCGCTTTCGCCGTCAAGCGCCGGAGGAGGCGTTGCAACCTTGATCTGCCGTGCCTTATCATTCCGAGGCACGACCGAGAGCTTGCAACTGTTGTCGCATCGTCATTCTGAACCCTTCGGAAGCCTCAGGGCAGGCTTCGCGGAGCGCAGTGAAGAATCTTATCTTAAAAAAAAAATCATGAAGATGGATTCTTCGCTACGCTCAGAATGACAAGACAGGAAATATGGCGGATTATGGTCAAAGTCAACCTTAGACGTTGCGGTGCGGTTTTTACGGCAAGGAGTGCGCGATGAGTCGCTTTTTATTTCTTTCGGCCTTGGGCGGCGGCATGTTTTTTGCTGCCGGCTGCCTGCATCCTCCGTCGATGTTCGACAAGCCCACGCTGCTTGAAAGTTCTCCGAACCGGTCCGACATTACGGTCACGGGCATGCGGGTGCCCGGCCCCGACCCCGGCTATGCGGCGGCCCGCGAATTGAAGCTCAAGGTACGCGAGCTCGCCGAACAGCTTGTCGCCGAGATGCGCGACCATTCCCTGCGGGGAACCGTGGCCTTGCCCGTATCCTTTGTGAATCTGGACAATTTCGACGAAACCTCGGCTTTCGGGCGTCTGGTCGCGGAGCAGTTGTATTTTGAACTCAACCAGCGCGGTTATCCGGTGCGCGAGTATCGCCTGGACAACTCCGTGCGCATACGCCGGCGGGAAGGCGAATTTTTCCTCAGCCGCGAACGGGGGTCGGTCGCGCCGCAATCCTCCGTGGTCATAGTCGGCACATATTCCCGGACGCCCGGAGCCGTGTTCGTCAACGCCCGCCTGGTGCGGCCGAAGGACGGGCGCGTGCTGCGCACTGCGGACATGGTGCTTGAGGCCAACGAAACGGTCGGCGCCCTGCTGAACTCGGGGGTGAGCAGGAGCATGCCTGCCCACAGCCGGACGGCAAAGGTCGCCTCCGGCGGCGGGAGCGGGACCATGCGCATCCGGGATTTCGACATCGCCGTGCGACCGGGTGATCCGGTGGACATAACGCCTTTCGACCGAGGTGAGGATATTCATTGAAGCGTGCCCGGAGATCGCGAGGAATTTTCCATGAAAAAAAATATACTGCTCCTGGCTGCCGGCATACTGTCTTCCCTGTTCATGGCGGCCTGCGGCTCCAGAAACGGGGACATCCCGGCGGATCTGCAGCAACCGGGCATGTTCGGCGGCTACAGTTCGGTCTGCCAATACAACCTGTACCGGGGTCGGGCATACGCGGCCCAGGGACGCTATGAACTGGCCAAGGAACATCTGCTGCTCGCTCTGGCGCAAAGCACGGATGACGTTACCCGGCGTGTTGCGGGGAACGAACTCAAAAGCGTGGAAATGTCCATCCTGACCCTGAGGTGACCCATGGAAAGAGCTTGTATCCATGCCCCCGCCGCGGGCGCTTCCCTGCTGATCTTCCTGCCGGCGATCCTGTGTCCGCTTGTCTTCGCGCTCCTTTTGTCCGCCGCTCCTGCGGCAGGGGCGACGGTGCCCCAGGCGGCTTCGGCGGCGGGGAGGGAAATGGACAGGCAGATGGAAGCCCGTTTCGGGCGCAAGCCGGGCGAAGGCGCGGCCGGGACGCTTTCCCTGAGCGTCACCACGCCCGTAAACATAAACGACTTGGACGATGCAAATCCTCTGGCCCGGCAAATGCAGGAAGAAGCGATGCGCTGGTTCGTCCGAGCCGGCTATGATGTGCAGGAAATCCGCAAGGGCGCGGATGTGCTCTTTGAGCCGCTGAAGGGTGAGCAGCTTCTGACGCGGCGGGAAAAGCTCGTGGATGACAAGAGCATACAGACGGACGCCCTGTTGGTCGGGACCTATGTGGTCACGCCCGACAATGTGCGTTTCAACTTCCGTGTGGTGCGTGCCGTCGGCCGGGATATTCTGGCCATGTCCACCGTGACCTTGCCCATGAACCGGGAAATCGCCTTTCTCACGCGCAGGACGGGGCCGGGCGGGGCGCTTGCCCCCGCGCCCATAGAACCGACGGTTGTGACCCTGTTGCCGTGACGCGCCCGTCGCGGCGGGAGCGGTGGTTCATGCGCCCGCCGGAAAGCCGGAGTGGACCGGCTTTGAAAAAGTGTATCTGCTCTGCAGGCGGGCTTTGCCCGCCGTAAGCAACTCTCTCAAGCGAAAATGCCCTAATTCCAGGCAGACATTTTTTTGTAAATCGTGCTGCGGGCCAGACCCAACATTTTGGCCGCCTTGCTGATATTGCCGGAACAGATTTTAAGCGCATGACGGATAGCCTGAGTTTCCACATCCTTTAAGGGCGGTGTATATATTGCTTCATGCAGGGCGGGTTCCTGCATATCCGGCATTGTGAGCACTGGCTTCGTCACCGGGTATACGGCAAGGCACAAATGTTTTTCTTCAATAATTCCATTACAGATATGCACAGCTTTGGCGATGGTGTTTTCAAGTTCCCGCACGTTTCCGGGCCAACTGTAGGTCATAAGCTTTTCCAAGGCACTGTCGGAAAACAGGATTTTCTCTTTACCTGTAACCTGACAATATTTTTTCAGAAGAAAATGTGCCAGTTCGATAATGTCATCTTTCCTGAAACGCAGTGCCGGAATATGTATATTCAGCACGTTCAGCCGGAAAAAAAGATCCTCTCTGAAGTTGCCGCGCCGCACCGCGTCCGCAAGGTCGCAGTTGGTTGCCGCAATAACCCGGATATCAACGGGTAAACCCTCTTTGCCGCCCAGACGCATTACCTGGCGGGTCTGCAACACGCGCAGAAATTGCGGCTGAACTTCCAGCGGAAGTTCTCCCAACTCATCAAGAAAGATCGTGCCGCCGTCGGCAAGCTCAAATTTGCCGGGGCTGCCTCCCCGGCGCGCTCCGGTAAAAGCGCCGTCCACATAACCGAACAATTCGCTGGCCACGAGATCGCGCGGCAACGAAGCGCAGTCAATGACCACAAAAGGGGCGTTGCGCCTTGCGCCGGCTAAATGAACGGCATGGGCGAACATCTCCTTGCCGGTGCCGCTTTCCCCTGTAATAAGCACAGACAAGGAATTGGCGGCGGCAAGTTTGCTGAGCTCAATGACTTCACGCATAATCTGGCTTTTATGGATAATATCATCGAAGGTAAAGCCGGCTTTGGCCCCGGCAATGCGGCCGGCCAACCGCCGCGTCTCCTTGATCTCCCTGAAATGGTCCAGCACGGAAATTACCGAACCGTCATGCCCGAAGACCGGCACTGCCGTCTTGATGATATGCACATCCCTGTCGGCGAGTTTTATGAAGACTTCACGGTCTTTCACAGCTTCTCCGGTTTTGAAGACCTGCTGGACAAGCAACGGTGAAAAGACAAAATTCGCCAGCGTTGAGCCTATGAGCGCCTGAGCGGTGGTATTCAACAATGCGCAGGCAGCCTGATTGGCATTGATGACAGTCAGGTCGGGGGCCAGTACCAGAAAGCCGTGGGACATTGAATGCACAATCTTTTCGCCGAACTCCACTTGTTTCCGCAACTGCTGGATTTTGATCTGGTTCTTCAATTCACAGGCTGCGGACTGTAGTATAAGTCCCGCCAGCGCCTGAGTGGAGGCATCCAGCGGTCTGGCAGCACAAAGCAGCAAAAAAGCTTTTTTTCCAAGAGGCAGCGCCAGGCAACATTTTTCGGGGCAGGGCATGAGCTTTTGCGGTTTATTGTTGAGAAAATAATCCAGATGCAAAGCCGGAGGCTCCATAATGTCCGCGCTGTCAGCCAGATTATTGTGAAACACATACAATTCGAGATTATCCGCATAGGCCAGATAACAGGAGGAGAGTTGCGGAGCGGTTTGAAACTGGCGTTGTAAAAATTTATCTACAGCCGCGCAAAATCCATTATTCCAGACGTCATTCAAAGAAACAGGCAGGTTTTTGCCGGGCGCGGCATCAAGTAGATGAGATAGGGGGTATGGAGATGTTTTAAACATGACGGTGTTCCTTCATTAAATCAGATGCCATCGCATAAGACTGTGGTGTCAATATGCCCATCTCGAAGGGGGCGCCACCGAAGGACTTTTGTTGGTTATTTACTTCATCGGCAACTTATATTGATCAAGTTGGTGTTATGCTCATCCTGTTCCCTACAGCATGTTACGCTTGAGATTATCGCTTACGGCGGGCAAAGCCCGCCTGCTCCAATCTCGCGGCAGGGGGTTTGCAGGCAACGCTCTGCAGAGCAGATGCTTTTTTTCAAATTTCAAAGTTGATCTCCTCCAGTGTAAGCGATGTCTGAAATAAAAACAAGTGCTGTAGTAAAATAAGACATTTTTATTTTCACTAAAAATATTTCCGCTACGGATGAATCGGAAGAACCGCCAGCAAATTATTAACTATACTGTATAGTTAATAAAATATATTTTTTTTTGAAACATGCCCCGCTCGGATAAAAATGTTTTTGCATAGCCTTTGCATTATACTCCCGAACGGCCCGGACAATTATAACAGTGAGGTATGTGCATGGAATTAAGTGAAAAAGTCATCATTACCGTTGCTCCCACCGGAGCCTGGCCTTCCAAAAAAGACAATCCCGCCCTGCCTGTCACTCCGCAGGAAATAGCCGACGACGTGTATGCCTGTCGGCAGGCAGGGGCTGCTGTGGCGCATCTGCACATGCGTGACGCTCAAGGCAACGGGAGTATGAACAAGGAAATTTTCAAGGAAACTGTCGCGCTTATCCGGAAACGTTGCGATATTGTGTTGAATTTGACCACATCCGGCGATTTGAACGCTACCGATGAAACCCGTATGGCCCACCTGATTGAGATCAGGCCTGAGCTTGCGTCTTATGACTGCGGCAGCATGAACTGGATGCATAACAGCCTTTTCCTCAACCCTCCGGCTTTTCTTGCGGCCTTGGCCGCCACCATGAATGAGCACGGGGTCAAGCCGGAAATTGAAATCTTTGACGCCGGCATGGTCTATAACGCCTTGTATTACCAGAAAAAGGATTTGCTCAAATCTCCGCTTCATTTTCAGTTTGTGCTCGGCGCGGCGGGCGGCATGGCCGCCACTGTGGAGAACCTTATTTTTCTTAAAGGCCTTATCCCGGAAGATTCCACTTGGTCGGCTCTGGGCATAGGAAAGGGGCATCTTCCCATTATGTATGCGGCTTTGGCTTTGGGAGGGCATATCCGCGTCGGCATGGAAGACAATGTTTTCTATGGAAAAGGCCGTCCGGCTTCTTCCAACGCGGAATTTGTGGAGCGCGCGGTGCGTCTGGTGCGCGAAATAGGCAAAGATAACGCTACACCGGATGAAGCGCGCCTGATTCTGAGCCTGGGTAACTGCAAAGGAGTGTGAAGCAAACTGTGGAAAATAACGAACAAATTTCTGTGATCGGTTCCGGCCTGATGGGGCACGGCATAGCCCAGATCTTCGCCCTGCACGGGCATGCGGTGCGCCTGTATGACCTGAAGCAAGAATTTCTCGACAGGGCCGTGCAGAGCGTGCGCGACAATCTGGCCGTCTTTGCCGCGCACGGCATTATCTCCGCCGAAGACGCCTCCCGTGCGCCTGCGCGCATAACCTGCACCCTCAATCTGGAAGAAGCGGCCGAAGATGCGGATTTTATTATAGAAGCCGTACCGGAAAACATGGCTCTCAAGCAGGATATTTTTCGCCGGCTTGACTCCATGAGCAAGCCTTCAGCCGTACTCAGCAGCAATACCTCGGTCATGAGCATTACGGAAATAGCCTCTGCTTCCGTGCATAAGGAACGTATCATCGGTACGCACTTCTGGAATCCGCCGTATCTTATCCCGCTGGTGGAAGTGGTGCAGACGGAAGACAGCGCGCCTGAGGTTATCCGATTCGCCATGGACATTCTGCGCCGGGCGGGAAAAAATCCCATCCACTGCCGCAAGGATGTACCCGGTTTTGTAGCCAACAGAATGCAGCACGCCTTGTGGCGGGAGGCTCTGTATATTGTCGAGCAGGGCATAACGGACTTTGCCACGGTGGATGAAGCCGTACGCCTGAGTTTCGGCATGCGCCTGCCGCATCTGGGACCCATGGAAAATGCCGACATGGTGGGCCTTGATCTGACCTTGGCCATTCATGATTACATTTTGCCGCACCTGTGCGACAGCCATACCGGATCACCCTTGCTGCGCGCGCGGGTTGCGGCCGGCAAACTCGGTTTCAAAAGCGGCCGGGGTTTGCGGAGTTGGACTGCTGAAGAAAGTGCGGCCTCGCATGACGCGCTGAGGGAGTACTTGCTGGATATAGCCGAACGCAAAGCCGGGAAAAATGAGTCTTTCCCCTTGACGTCGGCTTAACCTTTATGACCGGTCAAACCCGTATCAAAGGAGCAGCGTAATGTTATGGAGTATTTCAAAACGCTTTCAATTCGCAGCGGACAAAATTATTCCCGAATCATTTGTTTTTTGCATTATCCTCACTTTAATCGCCTTTGTACTCGGGCTCTTTGTCAACGGTTTTGATATCGTCAACCTTGTGGATGGATGGTATAAAGGCCTTTGGGATATGATCGCCTTTGCGTTTCAGATGTCCTTCATGGTGATAACCTGCGGAGCGGCAGCCAAGGCTCCGGCCATGTCCAGACTGCTGGTCAGGGTGGCGAGCTTTCCCAAGACTCCGGCAGCCGCCTATATTGTGCTGTTGCTTTTCGGCATTGTAGCTTCTTTCATTAACTGGGCTTTCTGCACCATTCTCACGCCCATCCTGGCCATGTACCTCTCACGCAATGTGAAAGGCCTGCACTTTCCCCTGATGATTGCCGCCGGATACAGCATGATGATTTTGGGCCAGTGCTGGGGACCCAGCGCGAGCGTTTACGCTCTGGTGGCCACCAAAGGCCATTTCCTGGAGAACCGGATCGGCGTCCTGTCTCAGGATGTCACCATATACAACGCCGTGAACACCATTTTTTTCTTTTCCACCTTTTTGGTCATCCTGCTGCTGGCCATTTTTACCCGGCCACCCGAGGATGAACTGGTGGTTTATGACGGGGATGTCACTTCCGGTATGGAAACGGCGGAGGAAGACACCGAGCTCACCCCGGCCGGAAGCATGAACCGCAGTCGTTTCCTCATGTACGCGATTGCCGCCGGGGGCATAATGATTATCGTGCGCTCCTTCATCAGTAAAGGCATCTTGGGTTCGCTGAACTTCAACTTTGTTATCTTTTGCTTCATGATTTTGAACTGCTTTTTGTACAATTCTCCCAGCAAGTTCCTCAGCGCCTATCGCAACACCATGCGTTCCGCCACGGATGTCATGATCCAGTTCCCGTTCTACGGCGGCATTATGGGCATGATGACCGCTTCCGGGCTCGGCAAGGCCATCTCCGACCTGCTGGTCCAGGTAGGCACCAAAGACAGTTTTTATACCTTGTCCTTTCTTTCCGCCTGTGTGCTCAACATGTTCGTTCCCTCCCAAGGCGGACAATGGGTAGTGCAAGGGCCTATTCTTGTCGAGGCGGCGCAGCAGTTGGGCGCCGACATACCCTATGTGTTGAACGCTTTTGTGGCCGGCGACGAATGCACCAACCTGCTTCAGCCGCTCTATCTCATCCCTGCGCTCGCTATCGTGGGCATGAAGCTGAAAGATGCCTGGGGCATTTGCGCCTTTATCTGCGCTTTCTGGCTGTTGACAGCAAGCGTTTGCTTCTATATTCTGCCCATGATTTTCCCGAGTTAGATTAGAATACAGCCAACGCAAACCCAAGGAGAATTTATGGCAAAAATTTTTATTACCGCAGCAATTACAGGTGCCATCCATACCCCCACACTTTCGGAATATCTGCCGGTGACAGAGCAGGAAATCATTGATCAGGCCGTAGGTGCCGGTGAAGCCGGCGCGGCTGTTGTGCATATCCACGGCCGCGACCCCGGAACCGGGCAGCCGTCGGTCGACAAGGATGTTATTGGCAACATTCTTTCCGGCATCAAGAGGCGCAGCAATGTCGTCATCTGCCTGACCACCGGCGCGGGTCTGGGCATGGGCCTTGAGGAACGCGTGTCCGGTGTGCCTCGGTTCAAGCCCGAAATCGCTTCGTGCAACGCCGGCTCTTTCAACTTCTACCTGGGTTCGCTGGCCCGGCACAAAAAAATGGCAAATCCCAAACACGCTTGGGAGCTTCCCTATCTCGAAAATACTGAGGACTTTGTTTTCTCCAATACCTTCAGGGGACTGCGCTACTATGTGAAAACCATGTACGAAAACGGCGCCTTGCCGGAATTTGAAGTGTATGAAGTGGGCATGATCAACAATCTTGCCTACCTGCGAGAGGAAGGCACCATCAGAGGCACGATTTATATTCAGTTCGTGATGGGCATCATGGGCGGTATTCCGGCCACGGTCGATAACCTTGTCTACATGCGTAGAACCGCTGACGAGCTGCTCGGCAGGGACGGGTATATCTGGTCCTGTGCCGGCGCAGGCAGGGCGCAACTACCTTTGGTTTCGGCCGGCATGGCCATGGGAGGCAACGCCCGCGTCGGTCTTGAAGACAATCTCTATCTGAAGCCCGGCGTACCGGCCAAGAGCAATGCCGAGCAGGTGACGGCCATTCGCACCATAGCCGAGAATATGGGACATGAAATCGCCGGTTCCGATGAAGCGCGCAAAATTCTGGGGCTCAAGGGCATCGACAAAGTCGCCTTCTGAATCCGCATGAGTACGGATTCAGGGCAGTTCAAAGTGGCAAATGCTCAGGCGGCGTAGGCGTGAAGCGTTGCCGCCCGTCCCGCAGGCGTAGGCAAAACCGTGTTTTGCCGTTAAACGCCGAAGGAGGCGTCTCAAAATCAAATTGCTTGTAGGAGGAAGTATGTCGCAAGCTCACCCCAAAGCCGGACATGTCGGCACGTTCACCCGCTTTGTCGAGTGGTTCAGCGTGTGGAGCGTGCGCTGGATCCCCGATGCGATGGTCTTTGTGCTTTTGTTGACACTGGTGATTTATGTTATGGGGCTTGCCCTGACGGATCACGGCCCGATAGATTTGATAAATGACTGGGTCAAAGGGTTCTGGGCGCTGCTGACATTCGCGATGCAAATGTCGGTGCTCATGATCACCGGTTTTGTTCTGGCCGATTCCAAGCCGATACGCAGGGCCATTACACGATTTGTCACTTCATTCAAAACAGCGCGTTCCGCCATTCTTTGCTATGCTTTTCTCATAGGCGCCATTTGGTGGCTGCATTGGGGCATAGGCCTTATGGTCGGCATCATCATGGGACGCGAACTTGCAGCCCGCAATAAAGGCATGGGCCTGCACTATCCTCTTGTAGCCGCTGTTTCCTATTGCGGCATCGTCCTTGCCGGCGGCCCGTCGCAGGCGCCGCCTCTGCTGGTCGCCACGCCCGGCCATTTTATAGAAAAGCTCACCGGGGTCATTCCGGTCACGGAAACCATTCTCCTGCCTTACGTACTGACGATCAACGTACTCCTTTTGTTCGTGTTCATCGGAATGTGCATTTTAATGTGCCCGCCCAAGCATAAGGCCCAGGAAATTCCCGACGAGCTGATTGCCGAATTCACTGCGGAAATTCCCGACCCACCTCTCGGCAACCGCACCCCCGCGCAACTTCTGGACACTTCGCTCATCCTGCCGTGGATCATCGCCTTGATGGGCCTGATCTGGGCTACGCAGCATTTCGGCGCCAAAGGTTTTGCGGGGCTTGATCTGAACACGCTGAATTTTCTCATGCTGATGCTGGGTATGATTCTGCATAAGAATCCGTATAGCTTCGTGGCCTCTGTCGGCCGCGGGGTCGGCATGGTCGGCGGCGTCATCATCCAGTTCCCGTTCTATGCCGGTATTTTCGGGATTATCCAAAACTCCGGCCTTTCAGGGATTATCGCCGGCTGGTTTGTGAGCATCTCGACTCAGCACAGTTTTCCGATAGTCAACTATATCTACTCGGCTATCATGAATATTTTTGTTCCCTCCGGCGGATCGAAATTCGTTATTGAAGCACCGTACATCATACCCGCCGGCAAAGAACTGGGCACGCCTATAGCCTATGTCGTCAATTCCTATGTTCTCGGCGATTTGACGACAAACCTGATCCAGCCGTTCTGGGCATTGCCAATCTTGGGCGCGTTCCGCATCAAGTTTCAGCAGATTCTGCCTTACGGTTTTATTCTGATGGTGGCATGCATGCTGGTCATTATACCATGCTTGTATTTTTTCCAGTTCATCTTCCCGACGCCGATGTATTAGGGCCTGTTAACATACTTGACAAGGAACAGATAGTTGCTAATTACCACTCATGGAAGTTATATAAAAACAATATGAGAGGATTACTGACTGTTTTCCACGCCAAAGCGGAAATGTACGCTTTGACAGCATCCAGGTACTGAATGCGATCCTGTATGTGGCGGAGCATGGATGCAAGTGGCGCGGTTTGTCTAAACGGTTTGGCGTTTGGCGCAGCATTTACACCCGGATGAACCGTTGGAGCAAAAACGGAGTTCTTGACCGCATATTCGAACGCCTTCAGAAAGAGCAACTGATTCACCTCAAAGTAGAAGCAATTTCTCTCGACAGTGTACTATCGTCAAGGCCTATCCCGATGGAACAGGAGCTTTAAAAAAACGGTCCGCAAGCCATCGGAAAGTCCAGAGGTGGCTGGACAACAAAGATTCATATGGTTGCCGCGACGGCTGAATGCGCATTGAAATTGCAGCTCTCTCCCGGCAATGCCGGAGACGCGCCCCAAGGGAGGCGGCTTTTGCTGTCATTAGAGCATTTCAAAGTTGAAAATGCTCAGGCGGCGTAAGCGCGAAGCGCCGCCGCCCGCCCCGCAGGCGTAGGCGAAACCGTGTTTCGCCGTTAAGCGCCGGAGGAGGCGTCTCAAAATCAAATTGCCTTAGAGCATGTTACGCTTGAGATTGTCGCTTGCGGCGGGCAAAGCCCGCCTACTCCACGCTCAGAACAATAAACGCGGCGGATCAGGGATCATTGCAGCAGGTCCTGATAATCGCCGAGGCTCCTGACCCTGGCGCGCGCGGGCACCGTGCCCAGGCGGCGCAGGCTCGGATTCAGCCGCGCCGAGGACACCGCGCCGAAACCGGCCAAAGCAGCGCTTTTCGGAGAAATTTTCCCTGCCAGCGCCCGTTCCAAGCGTTTTGCCGCCCCGAGGACGAAGGAGGCGTAAACGCCGTCGTCGTTGTAGGCCATGAGCACCTTGCGGCGTTGTTCGTCCGTTGCGGCGCCGCGCCAGCCGTGTGCCTCCAGATAGCGGGCGGCACTATGCATGGCATCCGCAGGGGAATACAGGTTGATTTTTCCGTCCCCGTCGCCGTCCGCCCCGTAAGGCTCTATGTTGGACGGCATGAACTGGCACAATCCGACCGCTCCGTATATCGAGCCGGGAATACGCGCGGCGTCCAGCCCCGAGGACGCGCACCAGCGCAGCAGAGCAGCAAGTTCCTTGTATGCACGGGCGGAACGCTGCCGCAGGGTGTCCGCCAGACGCGCGGCGTTGATTCTTTGCGCTTGGCGCGCGTTGCCCAAGGCGGCGAGTGCCGCCGCATCCCCCGTCCGCGCCATGCCTGCCAGGGAGCGCAGGGCGATATCCCGGCCCAGATCCCGGCCCATGGCGGTTTCCACCAACAGCAGGCCCAGAACTACGGAACGTCCCACACCGTAATTTTTTTCGATGGCCCGGAGTGTGTCTTCCTGTTTTTTGACGAAGTCCAAGCAAGCGCCGACGGTAAATTCCTGTAAAGGAACTTCAAAGTCTTCCGGCGCTTCCGGGTCCGGCGTGTCTTCCCGGTTTATGCTGATGCCGGGCACGCCGAACAGTTCCAGCAGTTTGAGGCCCATGTACGCGGGGGTATAAGCGCGCGGGCCGAGGCGGGTGAAGACGGCTTCGACTTCCGCGCGTGGAAAGCCGTCCGCAATGAGGCGTTCCATCACCGGGGCAAAGGCCGGGTCGTATGCCGCCGGGACGGCGTCCTCTCCCGTCTTTTGCCCGGCGACATGCATCCCGCCCTTCGCGGTGCCGGGCGGGCACAGCAGGAGGACGGTCAAAAGCGCGAAGAGCAGGCGGCGTGCGTTTTTCGTCAAAACGTCCCCCATGGTTTGAAACATCAGCGAGGTTTCGGCAAATATAGCTGAATTACAGCATTTCAACAGAATGACAGGTGAGTCAGGTCCGGACACGGCCCGACAAGAAGCGCGGCGGATTCCGGGCAGCCGAACCGCTTTTGTCCCGCGGTCGCTTCCGGTATCCGGACTGGATTTTCATCCGAAAAAAGAGTAGGTCTGCTGCACATGCGCTGATACTGCGCCTCATCATCAACACAGCAATATTACAGAAGAAAGCTTATGTCCTCTCTGAAGATGCCTGCCGATTTTCCTCCCGTTGAAATCAATCCCAATGCCGCCGTTGTTCTTGCCAAGCGCTATCTCAGGAAAAACCCGGACAGCGGCGCGCAGGAAAGCGCCGAGGAGATGTTCCGGCGCGTGGCCGCCGCCGTGGCCTCTCAGGAGAACCGATACAAGAAGTCCCCCTGGAAGGTCAAGAACCTGACCCGCGCCTTTTACGAGCTTATGACAAGTTGGAAATTCCTGCCCAATTCGCCGACGCTGATGAACGCGGGCACGGGTCTGGGGCAGCTTTCGGCCTGTTTCGTGCTGCCTGTGGGGGATTCCATCGAAGAGATTTTCGACGCGGTCAAACATGCGGCCATGATCCACAAATCCGGCGGCGGCACGGGATTTTCTTTTTCCCGCCTGCGTCCCAAGGACAGCCGGGTCGGTTCCACGGGCGGCGTGGCCTCCGGTCCTCTGTCCTTTTTACGGATTTTCAACACGGCCACCGAGCAGATCAAGCAGGGCGGCACGCGGCGCGGAGCGAACATGGGTATTCTGCGCGTGGATCACCCGGACATCATGGAATTTATCCGGGCCAAGGAGCGGGAAGGCGAATTCAATAATTTCAATCTTTCCGTGGCGTTGACGGGAGATTTCATGCGTTCCGCGGAAAAGGGCGAGGATTTTCCGCTGCTTGCCCCGCATACGGGGGAGACGGCGGGGTACCTGAACGCGCGGGAAACCTTCGAGGTTCTGGTACGCAAAGCGTGGGAGAGCGGAGATCCCGGCATAGTTTTTATTGACCGCATCAACCGCGACAACCCGACCCCGGAGCAGGGCCCCATAGAGTCCACCAACCCCTGCGGCGAGCAGCCCCTTTTGCCGTACGAGGCGTGCAATCTCGGTTCCGTGAATCTGGCTCGCTTTGTCCTGCGTGACGCGGAAGGCAATCCCGGCGTGGACAGGGATGAGCTGCGCCGGGTCATTCATCTGTCCGTGCGCTTTCTGGACGATGTCATCGATGCTTCCTGCTTCCCCCTGCCGCAGATCACCGAAAAGGTCCGGATGAACCGCAAGATAGGTCTCGGGGTGATGGGCTGGGCGGACCTGCTCTTTCAACTCGGCGTTCCCTACGACAGCGACGAGGCCATTGCCTTGGCGGGCGAGCTGATGTCCTTTGTGCAGAGCGAGGCCAAGGCGGCTTCCGCGATTCTTGCGGAGGAACGCGGGGCCTTTCCGGCTTATGGAGAGTCCATTTTCGCCGCCGAGGGGCAGGGGCCGTTCCGCAACGCCACGACCACGACAATAGCGCCCACGGGCACCTTGTCCATTCTGGCGGGTTGTTCTTCGGGCATAGAGCCCCTGTTCGCCCTGTGTTTTTCCCGCAATGTCATGGACGGGGAAAAGCTGGTCGAGGTCAACGCCTATTTCGAGCAGGCCGTGAAGGACGCCGGCTGCCATAGCGGACAGGTCATGGACACCGTGGCGGCCGAGGGCGGCATCGCCTCCTTGGAAGACCTGCCGGAGAACATACGCAGGGTTTTTGTGACGGCCATGGACATTGAGCCGGAGTGGCACCTGCGGCAGCAGGCGGCTTTTCAACGCTATACGGACAATGCCGTGTCCAAGACCGTGAATCTGCCCAACTCAGCGACTGTGGACGACATACGCCGTATTTACCTGATGGCCTATGAGATGGGCTGCAAGGGCGTGACGGTCTATCGGGACGGCTGCAAGAGCAGCCAAGTGTTGTATGCGGGCGGGAGCGGGAGCGCGCCGGCCGCCGCGGACAAGGAGGAGCGCGCGGTGCGGGAGCGCCCGGATCTTGTCTACGGGTTCACGCAGAAGGTACGCACGGGACACGGCATCATGTATGTGACCGTCAACGAGGTGGACGGTAAGCCCTTTGAGGTTTTTGTGGCCATAGGCAAATCCGGGCGTTCGACCACAGCCAAGGCCGAGGCCGTGGGTCGTCTGGTTTCCCTGGCCTTGCGTTCCGGCATAAAGGTTGAGGAAATAGTCAAACAGATAAAGGGAATCGGCGGCGAGGTGCAGGTTTTCCAGCCGGGCAAACACGGGCAAGTGCAGTCCATACCGGACGGCGTGGCCTGGGTGCTGGAGAATCGCTATATGAAATCCGGAAACCCGCTGAACGGAGAGAACGGTCTGGGCGCGCAGCACTGCCCGGATTGCGACGAGGTTATGCTTTTTCAGGAAGGTTGTCTTAGCTGCCCGGCCTGCGCCTATACCCGTTGTGGGTAGAGCAGATGGTTGCCGGCGGGAGCCTACCGTAAGCAACTGTCTCAAGCGTAAAATGCTGTAAAATGAAAATCGGATTGGAAATTTCCGCACGGCAATCTGCAGTATTCCGGGAGGCACGGGAAATGTTGAGCTTCAGCAATGTACTCGGGCAAAAATTATCAAAAAGAGTGATTGTTGTTTTTCTTGCCAGCTCAACAGTAAGCATATTGATAGTTTTATCTATCATTTTTTCCAGAATAAGTGCTGAAAGCTCGTCTATCGACTATATTATTTTTGAAAAAACAAGCAAAATTAATGAAATTATCTCGGATTTGCTGTTCAAAACACGAATTGTGTCAACAATTATTACCCTTAATAAGGGAAAAGTAGAAAACTTTGAGCAAATAGCCGCTTCTATAATTGATGATCCCTCAATTTTGAATATTCTTGTTGCTCCATCAGGAATCGTTGAATATGTCTATCCCCTGCAAGGCAATGAAGCGGTGCTTGGTCTCAATTTTTTCAGTCGGGGTGCGGGCAACAAGGAAGCGATACTGGCAAAAGAGAAAGGCGAAATTGTGTTCGGTGGCCCTTTTACTCTGGTACAGGGCGGTCAGGCTCTCGTGGGCCGGTTGCCCGTATTTCTGAGTACGCCCGGCGGCGGGAAAAACTTTTGGGGGTTGGTGTCGATAACTTTGAAATACCCCCTGGTGCTTGAAGGCGCCGGCCTGGATTCGCTTCTGCTCCACGGCTATGCCTACGAACTCTGGCGAACGGATCCGGACAGCAATGAGAAACAAATCATAGCGGCAGGCGGCAATTTTCGGCAACAGTCAGGAAGCCGCAAAGAAAAACACTTTAAAATTTTCAATTCCGACTGGTATTTCAGCGTTAGAACGACTCATACCTGGTATGAGATTCCGGAAACCTGGGCAATGCTTTTGTTCGGTTTGCTCACAAATATCCTCATAGCCTTCCTTGTGCATCGGAATGATGAATTAAGAAAATTAAGCAAAGAACTTGAGCAAATGGCTTGTATAGACCCTTTAACGGGAGTGTACAACAGACGGCATTTTTTTGAGCTTGCCGCTACACGCGTGGAAATGCTGAAAAGAACCGGCAATTATGGGTTTATAATCCTATTTGATTTGGATTATTTTAAATTGGTTAATGATACTTACGGGCATGCCGCAGGAGATGCTGTTTTGCGCGCTATACCTGAACGGCTGAAAGTGTGTATCCGCTCTTATGATTTGCTTGCCAGATACGGTGGAGAAGAATTTTTAATGCTTATTACCTGCACTGAGCCCGATGATGTTATTGATGTCGCAGAGCGCTGCCGAACCGCCATCAGCAGAGCGCCTGTCAAATATGGTGATATAAATATAGCTGTAACCGCAAGTTTCGGTGTGGCCGCCATATCCTCCGGTACCGACATCGAAGCCGTAATAAAAAATGCCGATGAATCGCTGTATACAGCAAAAAATAACGGACGCAACCAATGTATTTTTTATTGGCTGACCGAGGTTAACGTGTCTAAATTCCACGAAGACAATAATTTTGAATAAAGGAAATACTGATTTAATCGGGGCTCCGCCCCGAACCTCGCCGGGGGAAATTACTACAAGATTTTGTCCGCCTTCACTTCGTTCGGACGGACAGGCCCCCGGACCCCTCAAATATGACCTGTCGAAATATCTATTGGGGATGCAGGGGCATCATGCCTCTGCCGGGGGAGTCTGAGGGGGCGGAGTCCCCTCAGAGAGATAAATCAGTGTTTTTCTCTTTTTAACGTGGTGGATTATGGCGGATGGTGCCAATTGTGGATTGAAATATCTTCGGTTACCATAAAGAAATTTTCCCGGCGTCCGATAAGCGGTTCAACGGTCGCCAAAGGCAATTTGATTTTAGGCCGCGCTCTCCGGCGCATAGAGCATTAAAAATGAGAGGTGCCGACCTGCGAATGCTTTTCTTGCTCAAGACCATTGGACGGCAACACTTTCTGAAGGCCATATCATTCGCGGGTTAATACCTTCCTTAAAAAAAATCATGCAGACGGATTCTTCGTTGTGCGCAGAATGGCAAGACAAGAAGCGCGGCGGATTATGGCTTACACCGCCTGAGCATTCTAATGTTGGAACGCTCTGTTTTCAGGGCATTACTGTCCGGCTAAGAAGGTTAACCCGTTGAAATAGCAGGATCGCAAATGAGCATGTCCACTTAAATTTTTAGCAATGATAACCAGTGGATTTTTCTATATAAATTCCAAGCTTT
>JAISRC010000182.1 GCA_031273845.1 Desulfovibrio sp. | reverse complement strand
GCCCCGCCGGCGGCGAATATGATGAAATGCTGTTGCGCCTGCGTGACATCGACGATCTGGACATCGCCGCCGGGCTTGCCCGCACCGCCGGGGACAAGCGGACTTATACCGATATTCTCCGCCGATTCTGCGCCGGACTGGACAGGGACATCGCCGACATCCGCGCCTTCATGGAAAAGGGGGAATGGAAGGCGTACTCCATACGGCTGCATTCACTGAAAAGTGTTTTCGCGAACTTCGGCAGCCGGCGTATGACCGAACGGGCTTTTGCCCTGGAAAACGCCTCCGCAAACGGGGATGCGGCGACATGCCTGCAGGGGACACCCGGCTTTTGCTGTGAAATGGAAGCATTCCGTGCGAAATTGCTGGCTGCCGGCCTTGGGGAATCCGAGGCATCCGTTCCCAAAACACGCATCGGCGACGGCGAGCTTGCGCTGAAACTGAAAACGCTGGAGCGTGCCTGTCTTGACGGCAATGCGGACGAGGCGGGCAGGACGGCGGACGAGTTGCGGCGGCTGACCCGCGATGCGGCAACGGACCTCCTGCTCATAAAAATCAGCGATCTTACGGAATCCTTTGATTATGACGAGGCCGCCGCCGGCTGCGGGGAATTGATCGCAATGCTCGATGTCGCCGGCGCCGGCGCCGGCGCCGGTGCGGACGAAGGATCAGGGTCTTTGTGATCCGTTGCGGCATTTACGCGTGAAACTGTGGTAGTTCGAACTTTATCGAAAGGAGAGATTCGCATGATTACAATGCAGACGGCGTACACCACGGAAATTGACGAAGTCGACGCGGCAGTGGAAGCAATTCTCAGCCGGCTTGATCTCGGTGCGTTGAAGAAGAATTCCGTCGGCATACTGAACGTCTGCCCTGATTTTATCGACTGCGGCATTGTCCGCGCCCTGTGCGCGCGCCTCCCCTTCGACGTGGTCGGAATGACGACCATGGCCGTCGCCTGCAAAGAAGGCCACAGCATGTACGGGCTTTGCCTCACGGTTTTGAGCGGTGATGACGTCGCCTTTGCGACCGCGATCACCCGTCCCCTGACGCGCGGCAACTACGAGGAGGAAATTGATTCCGCATACAACAGAACGCGCGACGTCCTGCCGGGAGACCCGGCCTTTATCATCTCGTTTCTTCCGTATATGCGCGACGTGAACGGCGCGGAACTTGTAAAATCTCTCAGCGCGGCCTGCAATGACATCCCCGTCTGGGGAAGCATGTCCATAGGCTTGGACATGAGCTTTGAGCAGTGCCGGATAATCCACAACGGGGAGGCGGAACAATTCGCCCTTGCCGTGCTCCTTGTTTACGGCCCTGTCGAGCCGGATTTTATCGTCACTTCCCTTCCTGAACGCAATATTCGCGAAAGCAGGGGCATGATCACCGAATCGGACGGATACACGGTGAAATCCGTCAACGGTATGCCGATACTGTCCTATTTCGCCGACATCGGCATCACCCTGCACCTCTCCGTGCCGCTTATGGTGTATTACGAAGGCGCTTCCAAGCCGGTCACGCTCGGGATATTCGCCGTCGACGATGACGGCAACGCGCTCTGCGGCGGCTATATTCCGGAGGGTGCGTACATCGCCGTGGGCGTTCTTGACCCCGAAGGCATTATGGAAACGGCCAAGGAAAGCGTCAACAAGCTGTTGCGGAGCGGCAGGAAAAACGGCATCCTCATGTATCCCTGTGTTTCGCGTTATCTTATGCTTGCTCCGAACCAGGACAGCGAAATACAGTGCGTTTCGGCAATGCTGGGCGACGGTGCTCCCTACATGCTGGGCTATTCCGGAGGAGAAGTATGCCCTGTGCGGAATGCGGACGGGAAATGGCGCAACTGTTTTCATAACTACACCTTCTCCGTCTGCGTTTTCTGACGGTTGCGCAGGCGGGGCCGTATGTGAGCGACGACACGGCGGGCAACATGGAAGCAGCGGAAAAAGAGGCGTCGGCGCAACGAATCCGGGGTCTCGAAGCGCGTATCGCCGAGTTGGAAAAAGGTGACATAAAAAGCCGCCGCGAAATTGTCCGCCTGCAGCGGGCCGTCGAACAGGAAAAAACCGTTGCCAACGTAAAGGCGAACCAGTATGCCGCGCGCACGCTGGCGCAGCGCGAACGCGACAACTACCTGAAACTGTTGCTGAACAACAGTTCCGATATCATTCTTTTTCTGAACAAAACAAAAAGAATAGCTTTCTGCACCGATGCCTTTGTCAGGCAGACGCACTTCGCCGATGCCGGGGCGGTGAGCGGAAAACTGCTTCAGGATGTTTTCAGCGAATTTCAGGATGAGTCGTGGTTCGCGGAATTGCTCAAGCATGCCGAGGAAACCGTAAAGTCCGGGATGACATCCTCCTTTGAGGGCGATATTGATTTCGGCGGCAAGGGGGAGCGGCGCAGGTACATGATCGGGTTCACCTCCATGAACAACGAAAGCGGCGAAAATGAAGGGCTTATGATCCTCTTTTACGACGTTACCGCAATTGCGCGCGCGCGGGAGGCGGCGGAGGCGGCGTCAAAATCCAAGAGCGTTTTTCTCTCGAACATGAGCCATGAGATACGCACGCCTATGAACGCCATAATCGGAATGGCGGACCTGATGCGCACCGACAACCTGGATGAAACCCAACGGGAATATCTTGCCGGCATCAGAAAAACTTCCGGGGCGCTCTTGGACATCATCAACGATATTCTGGACTTTTCCAAGATCGAAGCGGGAAAAATGGAGCTTGTGCAGACGAATTACAATCTCTTTGCCTTGTTCGACAATATCCGTTCCATCGCGGAACTTTTCGCGGCCGGCAAATCGTTGCGGCTCGAATGCGACATAGACGAAACCCTGCCCCGCGTGCTTTACGGCGACGAGGGGCGCGTGCGCCAAGTCATCATGAACCTTGTGTCCAATGCCGTAAAATACACGCGCAAGGGGCAGGTGTGCCTCCGGCTCCGGCGGACGACAAAGAATGAGCGGGGCTATCTGTCCGTCTCCGTGGAAGATACCGGCATCGGCATCAAAAAAGAAGATTTCCCGCGGCTCTTCGAATCTTTTGAACAAGTGGACAAGGACAAAAACAGGGGAATCACCGGTACCGGGTTGGGCCTGCCCATCACGAAGCGGCTGACCGACCTGATGGGCGGGGAAATTTTTATTGAAAGCGAGTACGGCAAGGGATCGGTGTTTACGATCCTTCTGCCGCTGGATGAGGGGGATCCGCTCAAGGCGGAGATCTCGAAAGGGCGGAAACGTTGCCGCGTATCGCAGGATATCCGTATCTTGGTTGTGGACGACAATGCCCTCAATCTTACCGTGGCCCAGGGATTTCTGGCGAGGCACGGGGTAAGGGCCGAGACCGCGGAGAGTGGGGAGGAGGCAATCGAAAAGGTATGTACGGCGAGTTATGACCTTGTGTTCATGGATCACATGATGCCGGGCATGGACGGGATAGAGACGGTGCATCGCATCCGTGCGCTTCCCGGCGCCTATTATGCGGATCTGCCCATCGTCGCGCTTTCCGC
>JAISRC010000181.1 GCA_031273845.1 Desulfovibrio sp. | reverse complement strand
TTTCTGTAACATACTGATATTTTTATATATAGCAAATCCGATCAATGAAAGCCGTATATAATAATTTCAGTATGTTATAAATATTTTAAAGCAAAGTCCGACAGGCTCCTAGGGCCTGTATCCGTCCTGCTTGATCCCCGGTACTGCCCGTCCTCAGGTTGGTTGCTCCCCCATAGCGGCAAGGCACGGTGGATTCCGGCGCACAATGCGGGCTTGTCCGTCGCCGCAAAACAACTGCGGGACAATGGATTTCGAAATCGGAATCTTCTCTGGTCAAGGCTCTTAAAGGATGATAATGGAAAGGCCCATACGATCTATGAGAGAATCGGACTCGGTATGAATTTGTCAAATCCGCGCCGGCGAGGCGTGATCGGGCAGACGGCGAAGGAGATTGCAGCCGTGATGTTTCACTCCACAACCGGCGCCGGCCGCCACTGACTCCGTCCCGGCGAACAGGAACCGGCCGGCTGCCCCTCTTCTGAAGGAAGGGGTTACCGGAAAGATGCTCCCGGTCTTGCCGGGAGTCAAATAGGCAAGCTCCCTGAAGGGAGAGGTTTCAGACCATAAAGGAAATTTTGATGAAAAAAAACCTGTTTATACTCCTGTTTTTTTTGTCGGCTCTGGGGGTCGGCGGGTCGGCCGGCAGTGCGTCCGCGGCGCCCGCCGGCAAAGTTTTCACGGTCAGCATAGCCCACCATGTCGGCGAGGACAATTCCTGGCACCGGGCGAGTATTTTTTTCAAAGAATATCTGGAGGGTAAATCAGGCGGCCGGATCAAGGTCAATGTTTTTCCAAGCGATCAATTGGGTGCGGAAACCGAGGTCATCCGCTCCATACTGACGGACGGAGGCGTGGACATTACATTCACCGGAGAGAGTATGCAGAGCGTTGTTCCGGAGATGGGCATCCTCGCCGTGCCGTATATGATCGCATCGTCCGGGGATCTCCGGCGCATAGTCAACGGCGGGGTCGGGAAGCGACTGGAGGAGTTGTTGGGCAAAACCGCAAATCTTGCGGTCCTGGGCTTCTTCGAGCGCGGTCCCCGCAACGTCACCGCAAACAGGCCGATCCGCACTCCTGATGCCATGAAAGGTCTGAAGATACGCATAACGGCCTCAAGCATTTCGAAGGCCGCCATGGAGGCCGTCGGCGCCAAGCCTGTTCCCATGCCGATCTCGCAGGTGTCGGACGCGATCCGGCGCGGCGTGATCGAAGCTCAGGAGAATCCGCTCGCCATGATAGCGACATGGAAGTTCTACGAAGTGCAGAAGTTCCTCTGCAAGACGGAGCATCTCCGTTCATGGGTGTATATCGTCATGAGCAAACCCAAGCTGGACTCCATGCCCCCTGACCTTCAGGATCTCGTGCGGGAAGCCGGCAGGGAGATGCAGCGGGTTGAACACGAGATGTTCCTCAAGGACGAGATACTGCTCGAAGCATTCCTCAAGGACAACGGCATGACTTTCGTTGAGGACGTTGACAGGCAGGCGTTCGAGGAAGTCGCCCGTCCCGCCGTCGAGAGGCTTCTTTCCCCTGAAGTGCGCTCCCTGTATGATATGATAACATCCGGCAATTATTGATATACACACTGAAAAGTTTACTTTTTGATGCGCCGGAATGCGAAGCATTTCGAGAGACAAGACGGGACCGCGTTCCCGCCGCAGCCGGCGGACAAGTTGCTCCCGCGCCGTTATGAACAGACGGCAATGTTTCATGACTGCGCCGCCTGAGCATTCCGGTTTTGTAACGCTCAGGCGCGCAAAGACTGTCAGGCGGTAAGCTCAAAGGTATTGCTCCGGAAGGGCAGTTATGCAACGGTCCCGCTACAGAGATGCCATAAGGGCAAATTACGCCGAGCTGCTTTTCACCTGCGCGGCCTTCATCGCGTTGGGAGCCGTCTGTTGCTGGTATCTCAGCGGCATGATGCGAAAACAGATGGATTTATACAGCGAGAGCGTCATGACCGTTTCCCAGGCGCACCTGCAGGCGCTGATAAACGCCGACGAGATGGCGCTCCACGATTCTGCGGTCACAGTCGTCGAGGCCCTGAACTACGGCGTTCCCCGCGAAAAACTGAAAGATGTCTTCACCGAGCTGTCCAATAATTTTCTTGAGCAGAGGAATGTCAAGGAGCTGTTCGCCGCGGTTTACGGCAGTATTGACGGACAATTCATCGTCGGCGGCGACTGGATCCCGCCGGAGGGTTATGACCCGGCGCAACGCCCGTGGTATGTCGGGGCAGTACGGTACAAAGGTCTGGCATACTCCAGCGAGCCTTATAAGGATTTGATAACCGGCGAAATGGCCTGCTCGGTTTCCAAGGTACTCTTCGACAAGGACGGCGTTGACCGGGGGGTGCTGTCCGTCAGCTTTCTGCTCGACCCCGTCCTGAAACTCGTGCAATCCATCTCTTTCGCGGAGGAAGGTTACGGCGTGCTGTTCGACCGCTCGCTCCGCGTGATTTCGCATCCGGACAAGTCCTTCATCGGCAGGCACATGACGGACATACCGAGCTACGAGAAGATTCGCGAAAATCTTGCGATGAATATCTTCGGAACGCAGCTTCAAATTACAGATTATACAGGCGAGGACTGCCTCGCTTTCTTCAGCAGGCTGCGCAACGGCTGGTATATCGGACTTATCGTCCCTTATGACCGCTATTACAGTGACATTTACTCCATGATTCCCACCATAAGCGCCACAGGGCTTGTTTTTATGGTGATGCTTTGTTTCATACTGATAAATTTAAGCATCGCAAAGATGCGCTCCGACGAAGAAAACAGGAGCAAGTCGTCCTTCCTCGCCTCCATGAGCCATGAGATACGTACGCCGATGAACGCCATAATCGGAATGGCCGACCTGATGCGCACCGACAATCTTGATGAAACCCAACGGGAATATCTTGTCGATATTAAAAAAACTTCCGGCGCACTGCTGAACATCATCAACGATATTCTGGATTTTTCCAAGATAGAAGCGGGTAAGATGGCGCTTGTGCAGACGCATTATAATCTCTTTACCTTGTTCGACAATATCCGTTCCATCGCGGAATTTTTTACGGCTGAAAAAGCGTTGCGGCTCGAATGCGACATAGACGAAACCCTGCCCCGCGTCCTTTACGGTGACGAGGGGCGCGTGCGCCAGATCATCATGAATCTTGTGTCCAACGCCGTCAAATACACGCACAAGGGGCAGGTGAGTCTCCGGCTCCGGAGGACGACAAAGAATGAGCGGGACTATCTGGCCGTTTCCGTGGAAGATACCGGCATCGGCATCAAAAAAGAAGATTTCCCGCGGCTCTTCGAATCTTTTGAGCAGGTGGACAAGGATAAAAACAGGGGAATCACCGGTACCGGATTGGGTCTGCCCATCACAAAACGGCTGGCCGACCTGATGGGCGGGGAAATTTTCTTTGAAAGCGAGTACGGCAGAGGATCGGTGTTTACCGTCCTTCTTCCGCTGGAGGAAGGAGATCCGTTCAAGGCGGATATCTTGAAACGGCGGACGCGCTGCAGCGTGTCGCAGGATGCCCGCATTCTGGTTGTGGACGACAATGCCCTCAATCTTACCGTGGCCCAGGGATTTCTGGCGAGGCACGGGGTAAGGGCCGAGACGGCGGTGAGCGGGGAGGAGGCAATCGAAAAGATTTACACCGCGCGCTATGACCTTGTGTTCATGGATCACATGATGCCGGGCATGGACGGGATAGAGACGGTGCATCGCATCCGTGCGCTTCCCGGCGCCTATTATGCGGATCTGCCCATCGTCGCGCTTTCCGC